>CAKPVT010000009.1 GCA_934196125.1 uncultured Streptococcus sp.
GCTGATAAGCATAAACAATAGCTCTCTTGCGACAGCTCATCTAGTATACTAAACTTAAGATAAACTGTCAACTATTTTTAGAAAATTTTCTGATTAAAATATAAATTTCCTTTATTTGAAAGTTCTAAAATGCAGTTAGCCATTTGAGTGTATCAAAAATACCTTAGAGAAATATAGTTGTAATCACTACAAAAATAATTAAAAGAACTCTGATTACTACACACCAAAAAAAGGGGGATATTTAATACCAGCTCAAAGAAGAGATTCCTATCGTGAAATCGCTAGAAGATTGGTTAAAGCTCCTAAAATTATTAACAACAAAGCCAGCATAAGCAAGTTACCTTTATTGAAAATTGGATAAATAACTCTCCTCAAAAGCGTTAGATTATAAACCTCTAAAGAGCTTTTACGAAATAGCTAACTTAGACTTAAAATTTGTTTTTAAGATTTTTGAGCACTTTAATCATCAGAAGTGTTTTATTTACCGTAAATAGCCATTTTTACCATTTACATTTTATTTAATAAAAAGCTTTATGGGCTGAATTTGGTCATTAAAACGCATTTTATGGCTATTATAATCATACATGCATAATTTCTTTGTAAATAATGCCTCTGCATGACTGAAAACTATATGAGTTTCAAAGTAATTTAGTTTTTTCAAAAAATCTTTGAACTATCAAAAACAAGAAAAATTGTTTTCCTTTATCTTTAACTTCAAAAACGAGACTTAAAAGTTGTTCTCACCAGGGGCTAAATTTATCATCTACGACAATTAACAACGAGTCAAAGAAACTCAAAAACGCCTGCTTACGAAGTATTTCTAATTTAGAGACATTTCGTAAACAAGCGTTACTAAAAACACCAATATGATGAGTGTTCCCGCTAGGAAAAATCCTAGCGGTAGACCAGAGCTAGACTAAGAACTTTTCAGTTCCATCATCATAACACTCAACAAAATTGATAAAAATTATACTAATTCAATGATTGCCATTGGAGCAGCATCACCACGGCGAGGTTCTGTTTTAAGAATACGAGTGTATCCACCGTTGCGTTCTGCATAACGAGGTGCGATTTCATCGAAAAGTTTTTGAAGAGCAGTTTGTGAAGTGTATTTTTCAGTAGCATCATCAAAGTTTTCAGATGCAATTTCATTACGTACGAAAGCAGCTGCTTGACGACGAGCATGAAGATCACCGCGTTTACCTAAAGTAATCATTTTTTCAACTGTTTTACGGATTTCTTTAGCACGAGCTTCTGTTGTTACAATAGATTCGTTAATCAAAAGATCTGTTGTTAAATCACGAAGCATTGCTTTACGTTGTGAGCTAGTGCGTCCTAGTTTACGGTAAGCCATTTTATCCTCCTATATTATTTATCGTTTTTGAGTCCGAGTCCAAGATCAGCAAGTTTAACTTTGACTTCTTCAAGACTCTTACGACCAAGGTTACGGACTTTCATCATTTCGGGCTCAGTTTTTTCTGTCAAATCAAATACAGTATTGATACCTGCGCGTTTAAGACAGTTGTATGAGCGAACTGACAAATCAAGTTCTTCGATGGTACGGTCAAGCACTTTCTCATCGTTCACTTTCTCAGTTTCTTTCATTACATCAGTGTTTTTAGCCACTTCTGTAAGGTCAGTAAAGAGGGTCAAGTGTTCGATCAAGACACGAGCAGAAAGACCTAAAGCATCTTCAGGAATGATTGTGCCATTTGTCATGATTTCGATTGTTAATTTATCAAAGCCATCATTGCTACCTACACGAGCAGGTTCAACTTGATAATTAACTTTTTTCACTGGTGTGTAGATTGAATCTACAGCCAATGTTCCCACTGGAGCATCTTCTTTTTTATTACCTTCTGCTGGGACATAACCACGTTTTTTAGCAACAGTCATTGTAGCTTTCAAACTGTGTCCTTCAGCGATTGTAAAGAGATAGTGGTTGGGGTTGACGATTTCAACATCGCTATCTGTTAAAATATCTCCCGCAGTAACTTCTGCTGGGCCTTCAACATCAAGTTCGATAATTTTTTCATCATCAACATAAGATTTTACTGCAAGTCCCTTAATATTAAGGATGATTTGCATAACATCTTCGCGCACACCTGGAATAGTGTCAAATTCGTGGAGTACTCCATCAATTTTAATTGATGTTACTGCCGCACCCGGGAGTGAAGACAAGAGTACACGACGAAGAGAATTACCTAGAGTTGTCCCATAGCCACGTTCAAGTGGTTCAATGACAAATCTGCCGTAATCTTTATTTTCATCAATTTTTGTTATTATTGGTTTTTCAAACTCAATCATTTATTATACTCCCTCGAAACGAATCTTGTGTACTATTAAAATTACGATTACACACGACGACGTTTTGGAGGACGAGCACCATTATGTGGCACAGGGGTAACGTCACGGATTGAAGTCACTTCAAGACCAGCGGCAGCAAGAGCACGAATGGCAGACTCACGACCTGAACCAGGACCTTTTACAGTAACTTCAACGGTTTTAAGACCGTGTTCTTGTGCAGATTTTGCAGCAGCTTCAGCAGCCATTTGTGCAGCGAATGGAGTAGATTTACGAGAACCTTTGAATCCAAGAGCACCAGCTGATGACCAAGCAATTGCATTACCATGCACATCTGTAATCATAACAATAGTGTTATTGAATGTAGCGTGAATATGAGCAACACCAGATTCGATGTTCTTTTTCACACGACGTTTACGTGTTGGTTTAGCCAATTTTTTTACCTCCTATTTTATTTTTTCTTACCTGCAATCGCAACAGTTTTAGCTTTACGAGTGCGAGCGTTATTTTTAGTGTTTTGTCCACGGACAGGAAGTCCACGACGGTGACGGATACCACGATATGAACCGATTTCCATCAAACGTTTGATGTTCAAGTTTACTTCGCGACGAAGGTCACCTTCAACTTTAATTGCATCAACTTCACGACGGATAGCATCTTCTTGGTCTGATGTTAAATCTTTAACACGGATATCTTCTGAAACACCAGCTGCAGCTAAGATTTTCTTAGAAGTAGCAAGACCGATACCATACACATAAGTAAGTGAAATTACTACACGTTTTTCATTTGGAATATCAACTCCAGCAATACGAGCCATTTTTTCTCCTTTCTATAATTATCCTTGACGTTGTTTGTGTTTTGGATTCGATGGACAAATTACCATAACACGACCGTTACGACGAATAACTTTACAGTATTCGCAAATTGGTTTGACTGACGGTCTTACCTTCATTTTTTAATCCCTCCAATTATTTCGATTATTTAAAGCGGTATGTGATGCGTCCACGTGTCAAATCATACGGACTCATTTCAACAGTAACACGGTCACCTACCAAAATACGAATGTAGTTTTTACGGATCTTTCCTGATACAGTTGCCAAGATTTGGTGTCCATTTTCTAACTCAACAGTAAACATTGCATTAGGCATCGTCTCAACAACTTTACCTTCAATTTCAATCACATCTTCTTTTGCCACGCAAAAGTACCCCCTAAATTTCGATTTGATGTCCTCTGAGCACAGAGGTAACAATTATAAGCCAGACTAGCCCATTATATCATGTCTTTTCTACTTGTGCAAGTAGAAAATTCTTAAATTATTTTAATGATGAGATAGCTTTAACAATATCTGCAAAAACATCATCAATGTCTTGGTTACCTTGAACATCAAAAACAATACCTGCTTTACGGTAGTGTTCAATGATTGGTGCACCTTGAGCGATATTAACATCAAGACGACGTTTTACCGTTTCAGGTTTATCGTCCTCACGTTGGTAGAAGTCATCTTCATTGTAGTCACCAACTGGTGGATTGAATACTTTGTGGAAAGTTTCGCCAGTTTTACGGTTGATAATACGACCACTTAAACGTTCAATAAGTGATTCTGGGTTAACTTCAATGTTAATCACACCATCTAATTTAAGATCCAAGTTGCTAAGTGTTTCATCTAAAGCGTGTGCTTGTTCAATAGTACGTGGATAGCCATCAAGCAAAAAACCTTTTTCTGCGATGTCATCTTGTGCTAAACGTTCTTTAACGATACCGTTCGTAACTTCATCTGGTACAAGTTCACCTTTGTCGATAAATGATTTTGCAAGGACACCCATTTCAGTTTTGTTTGCCATTGCAGCGCGGAACATATCTCCAGTAGAAATATGAGCTACACCAAATTTTTCAACAATTTTTGCTGCTTGAGTTCCTTTACCAGCACCTGGTAAACCCATGATTAAAAGATCCATGATAGTCTCCTTATTTTATTTTTAAATAAATTTAACACCGAAGTGCTAAACTTATTCAAAAACAAAATAGAAAGGTTGACTAGGTCAACCTTTATTCTATTCTGCTGTGTTCATGAATCCAACATACTGTCTCTTCAAAAGATAGCCTTCAAGTTGTTTCATACCTTCAATACCTGTTGAAACCAAGATAAGTAAGCTTGTTCCTCCAAGAGCAATACTGCTAGATAGGTTCATTGCTTGTTGAGCGATAATTGGTGTTAATGAGATAAACGCCAAGAAAATTGAACCTACAGTAGCTAATTTCTTCAAGAGTGAAGACATGTATTCTTCTGTTTCACGCCCAGGTCGAACACTAGGAATATATGACGCACCTTTTTGTAAGTTTTCTGCTGTTTTTTCAGGATTAACTTGCACAAAAGTATAGAAGAATGTAAATAAAATAATTAGCACTGCATAAACTACCATACCGCTTGGTTTTTGGTAATTCAAGAATGATTCTAGAGTAGTTAACCAAGGAATGTCTTTTCCATTTGAAATCAACAGAATAATCGTACTTGGAATTGTTGTAATCGAGCTAACAAAGATAACAGGAATGACGCCGGCTGGATTAATTTTTAAAGGAAGGTAAGAACTTGTAGGCGCACCTTGAACAAGTTTTGTATATTGAATTGGAATTTTGTATTCTGCTTGTTGAACAAAGGTTGTAAAGAATACAATTACCAACACTGCCACAATCAACAAAGCTACAAAGATGTATGAAGATAATAAATCACTTGAACGTACATTCACAAAGAAATCTTCATAAATTGTTGAGATAGCATTTGGAATCGATGAAATGATACCTGCAAAGATAATCATTGAGACACCATTACCAAAACCTTTGTCGGTGATTTGCTCACCAAGCCATGTCACAATCATACTACCTGTTGTTAACAAGGCACCAATGAGAAGATAAGTCTTAACATTTGGTGTTGATACCAATGAAACACTTGACAGAGCATTAAATCCCGCTGTAATACCAATAGATTGAACGAAAGCTAGGACGAGTGAAATATAGCGCGTTGCTTGATTAAGCTTACGGCGCCCTACTTCACCTTGTTTACTCCATTCGACAAATTTAGGTAAGATATCCATTTGCAACAGTTGAACGACGATGGATGCTGTGATATATGGGCTAACACCCATAGAGAATACAGAGAAGTTGCTCATAGCATTACCAGAAACAAGGTTCAACATATTTAAGAAGGGAAGCTTCCCTAATTGTTCAAGACTTTTCGCATTGATACCTGGCACAGTAATATGCGTTCCAATGCGGAAAACCAAGATGATAAAAAGTGTAAAGAAAATTTTATTTCTAACATTTTTTACCTTTAGTGCATCTTTAAGTAATTTAAAGAACATACTAAGCCCTCCTCATTAGATGATTTCGATTGAACCACCTTTTGCAGTGATAGCTGCTTCAGCAGATTTTGAGAATTTAGTTGCTTTAACAGTCAATTTTTTAGTCAATTCGCCGTTACCAAGAACTTTAACACCTGATTTTTCAGCACGGATAATTCCAGCTTCTTTAAGAACAACTGGAGTTACTTCAGTACCGTCTTCAAAGACGTTAAGTTGGTCAAGGTTTACAAGAGCGTATTCTTTAGCGTTGATGTTCAAGAAACCACGTTTTGGCATACGACGGAACAATGGAGTTTGTCCACCTTCAAAACCAAGACGTACTTTACCACCGCTACGAGCTTTTTGTCCTTTTTGACCACGTCCAGCTGTTTTACCATTACCAGATGAAGTACCACGACCTACACGGTTACGTACTTTACGAGAACCTTCTGCTGGTTTAAGTTCATGAAGTTTCATTATTAATTTTCTCCTTATTTGTAAAATGCTAGCGCCTCTATGAGGGGAAAGGACTCCCCATAGAAACTCGCCTATACTATATCTAGTTTAAGTCGCAAGAGATTTCTCCGCGACTTAAACCTAAAATTATTATGTTAATTATTTAACATCTTCAACAGTTACCAAGTGTGAAACTGCAGTAACCATTCCACGAATAGCTGGTGTGTCTTCTTTGACAACCGAGCTATTCAATTTACCAAGTCCAAGAGCAGCAACTGTTTTGCGTTGTGCAGGAATGCGTCCGATTGGAGACTTAGTCAAAGTAATTTTAATTTGAGCCATTATTATCCCCTTTCTTAAGCTAAATCAGAAACTGAAATACCGCGAAGAGCAGCAACGTCTTCTGCACGTTTAAGTTGTTTCAAACCTTCAACAGTTGCACGAACGATATTGATTGGAGTGTTTGAACCAAGTGATTTAGATGTAACATCTGCAACACCTGCCAATTCGATGACGGCACGTACAGCACCACCAGCGGCAACCCCAGCACCTTCTACAGCAGGTTTCAACAACACTTTAGCTCCACCAAATTCTGAACGAACTTCGTGAGGAATTGTTGTACCAACCATAGGTACTTCGATTAAGTTTTTCTTAGCGTCTTCAACAGCTTTACGAATAGCTTCTGGTACTTCTTGAGCTTTACCAGTACCGAAACCTACACGACCATTACGATCACCAACAACCACAAGAGCAGCAAAGCGGAGACGACGTCCACCTTTAACAACTTTTGTAACACGGTTGATAGCAACAACGCGTTCTTCAAGTTCAACTGCATTATCTTTAAATGCCATTATTAAGTGTCCTCCCTATTAGAATTTCAATCCGTTTTCACGAGCTGAGTCAGCCAAAGCTTTAACACGTCCGTGATAGAGATATCCACCGCGGTCAAACACCACTTCAGAAATACCTTTAGCTACTGCGCGTTCAGCAACAAGTTTACCGACAACAACGGCTTGTTCTGTTTTAGTTCCTTTAGAAACTTCTTTATCAAGAGTTGATGCACTTGCGAGCGTTACACCCGCTACGTCATCAATAACTTGAGCGTAGATGCCTGTATTAGAACGGAAAACGTTCAAACGTGGGCGATCAGCAGTTCCAGAGAGTTTACCGCGAACGCGACGGTGGCGTTTTTGGCGGATTTTATTTTTATCTGGTTTCGAAATCACAATTTTCACCTCTTAATTAATTGATTAATGTCAAAACGACACATTATAAATGCTAGAACATGGGCTTTGCAAGAGTAAGTCTTGCAAAATTTCCCACAATCTATTATTTACCAGTTTTACCTTCTTTACGACGTACGTATTCACCAACGTAACGGATACCTTTACCTTTGTAAGGTTCTGGAGCACGAAGGCCACGGATGTAAGCTGCTGTTTGACCAACAACTTCTTTGTTGATACCGTTAACGACGATAGAAGTTGCAGATGGAACTTCAAATGAAACGCCTTCTGGAGCTTCTACTTCGTCTTGGTGAGATTTACCTACAGAAAGTACAAGTTTTGAACCTTGAAGTTGAGCACGGTAACCAACCCCGCGCATTTCAAGTTCTTTTTTGAAACCTTCCGAAACACCAACAACCATGTTGTTCAAGTTAGCACGAGCTGTTCCGTGGATTGTTTTCATTTCTTTTGAGTCGTTTGGACGGTGAAGTGAAACTTCAGTGCCTTCAACTTTGATTTCAATGTTTTTGTTAAACTCACGAGTGAGTTCGCCTTTAGGTCCTTTGACAGTTACTACGTTATCATTGTTAGTAACTTCTACACCAGCAGGCAAGTTGATAACTTTATTACCAATACGTGACATAGTTTTTATTTTCTCCTGTTAGATTGTCAAGCCGCATATGCGACGAGTTTTCACGGGGCGACTATTATACAAAATACCTGTATCTATAGTCCATTATTTTTAGTAAGAAACTTTTTCAATAAAAATTGAAAGGAAGTTTTATCTTACCAAACGTAAGCAATAACTTCTCCACCAACGTTCTTTTGGCGAGCTTCTTTGTCAGTCAAAAGACCTTCTGATGTAGAGATGATTGCGATTCCAAGTCCGTTAAGAACTTTAGGAACATCTTCACGTTTTGCGTAAACACGAAGACCTGGTTTAGAGATACGTTTCAAGTTAGTGATAACACGTTCACCGTTTTGTCCGTATTTAAGGAATACACGAATGATCCCTTGTTTGTCATCTTCGATAACTTCAACGTTTTTCACGAAACCTTCGCGTTTAAGAATTTCAGCAATTCCTTTTTTGATATTTGATGCAGGCGCTTCAAGCACTTCGTGTTTTGCTTGGTTAGCATTACGAATACGTGTCAAAAAGTCTGCAATTGGGTCAGTCATAACCATTATATATTTCTCCTCTTACTAGTAGTTTGAATATTTCACTTGCTAGTTAATGTCGCCCGATTGGGCTGGTTGTAGGCTTCTCAGACGAAAAGCTAATTTAAACTCGCCCTATAAAGTGTGCAAAATAGATAAACCGACTCGTTTGCAAGCAAACATCTTCGATTTCCTAATTTTGCTTTGTTCACCACGGGCTTGGTATCATAATTTTACCAAGACGCTTTAGTAACGCCTGGGATTTGTCCTTTGTAAGCTAACTCACGGAAGCAAACACGGCAAAGTTTGAATTTGCGGTAAACTGAATGTGGACGGCCACAACGTTCGCAACGAGTGTAAGCTTGCGTAGAGAATTTCGCAGGGCGATGATTCTTAGCAATCATAGATTTTTTAGCCAATTGATTTACCTCCTAAATTATTTTGCAAAAGGCATTCCAAGACCTTTAAGCAATTCACGACCTTCTTCGTCAGTGTTAGCTGTAGTTACGATAACAATATCAAGACCACGGACTTTATCAACATCATCAAAGTTGATTTCTGGGAAAATCAATTGTTCTTTCACACCAAGTGTGTAGTTACCACGTCCGTCAAATGATTTTGTTGGAACACCGTGGAAATCACGTACACGTGGAAGTGAAACAGTAACCAATTTATCTAAGAATTCGTACATACGTTCACCACGAAGGGTAACTTTTGCACCGATCGCTACACCTTCACGAAGACGGAAGCCAGCGATTGATTTCTTAGCTTTAGTAATCAATGGTTTTTGACCTGAAATAAGTGCCAATTCAGCAGCAGCTTTTTCAAGGTTTTTAGAATTGTTTACAGCATCACCAACACCCATGTTAAGAACGATTTTCTCAACTTTTGGGACAGCCATGACTGAAGTGTAGCTGAATTTTTCAGTCAAAGCAGGAACGACTTCGTTAGTGTATTTTTCTTTTAAGCGATTTACCATTACTTATACTTTCTCCTTTCCTTCGTGATTAATCAAGTACTTCGCCTGATTTTTTGTTGTAACGAACTTTTTTGCCGTCTACAACTTTGTAACCAACACGTCCTGCTACACCATTTTTGTCAAGAACTTGTACGTTAGACACATGGATTGGTGCTTCTTTTTCTACGATAGCACCTTGAGGGTTTTCGTTGTTTGGTTTTTGATGTTTTTTAACAATAGCAACACCTTCGACAACAACTTTGTTGACTTTAGGAAGGGCTTTAAGAACTACAGCTTCAACGCCTTTGTCCTTACCAGCAATAACGCGAACTTTGTCGCCTTTTTTTACAAACATTTGGTTTTTCTCCTATTATTTCTTACACCCTAACGGGCACCCTGCAAATGCAGGGGACTTAGTTTGTGTTTTTTATTGATTAAAGTACTTCTGGTGCAAGTGATACAATCTTCATGAAGCCACCTTCACGCAATTCACGTGCAACAGGGCCGAAGATCCGAGTTCCGCGAGGAGTTTTGTCATCACGGATGATTACTGCAGCGTTGTCATCAAATTTGATGTATGAACCGTCTGGACGGCGTGCACCAGATTTAGTACGAACAACAACAGCTTTTACGACATCACCTTTTTTAACGGCTCCACCAGGAGTAGCTTGTTTTACAGAAGCAACGATTACGTCACCGATGTTAGCGAATTTACGTCCTGAACCACCAAGAACTTTGATAGTCAAGATCTCACGAGCACCGCTATTATCAGCAACTTTCAAGCGAGTTTCTTGTTGAATCATTTCAAATTTCTCCTTTTAGTTTGGTTAGATAATAACAGCTTCTTCCACTACTTCTACAAGACGGAAGCGTTTTGTAGCTGAAAGTGGACGAGTTTCCATGATACGAACGATATCGCCTTCTTTAGCAACGTTGTTTTCATCATGTGCTTTGTATTTTTTAGAATAGTTGATACGTTTACCATAGACTGGGTGGTTACGTTTAGTTTCAACTACAACAGTGATTGTTTTATCCATTTTGTCAGATACTACACGTCCAACAAGGGTTTTACGTTGATTACGTTCCATTATTAGAATTTCTCCTTTCCCAATCTATTATTTCTTTTCAGATTGCACTGTTTTTACGCGTGCAATTTGTTTTTTTACTTCGTTCAAACGAACAGTTTGATCAAGTTGACCTGCTGCAGCTTGGAAACGAAGATCGAAAAGTTCTTTCTTAAGTTCGTTTTCTTTCTTAGCAAGTTCTTCTTGAGAAAGACCACGAAGCTCTTTAACAAAATCTTTAATTTCTTGAAGTTTCATGATTTCTCCTTATTCTGCTTCGCGTTTCACGAATTTAGTCTTAACTGGCAATTTGTGGCTAGCAAGACGAAGTGCTTCACGTGCAACTTCTTCAGATACACCAGCGATTTCAAACATCACTTTACCACGTTTAACTGGTGCTACCCAACCTTCAGGTGCCCCTTTACCAGAACCCATACGTACACCGATAGCTTTAGCAGTGTATGATTTGTGTGGGAAGATTTTAATCCAAACTTTACCACCACGTTTCATATAACGAGTCATTGCGATACGGGCAGCTTCGATTTGACGGTTTGTGATCCAGTGACTAGTAGTAGCTTGAAGACCGTATTCACCGAATGCGACTTCTTTACCACCTTTAGCTTCACCGCGCATTTTTCCACGGAATTCGCGACGGTGTTTAACACGTTTAGGTACTAACATTTGTTATTTGCCTCCTTTAGTGTTTTTACGAGCTGGAAGAACTTCACCACGGTAGATCCAAACTTTAACACCAAGTTTACCGTAAGTAGTGTCAGCTTCCTCCCAAGCGTAGTCAATATCTGCACGAAGTGTGTGAAGTGGAACAGTTCCTTCTGAATAACCTTCACTACGAGCGATATCAGCACCGTTCAAACGACCAGATACTTGAGTTTTAATACCTTTAGCACCTGCACGCATTGTACGTTGGATAGCTTGTTTTTGAGCACGACGGAAAGCAACACGTTGTTCAAGTTGACGTGCAATGTTTTCACCAACAAGATGTGCGTCCAAATCAGGTTGTTTGATTTCAACGATGTTGATGTGAACTTGTTTTCCAGTCAATTTGTTAAGTTTAGCGCGAAGAGCGTCAACATTAGCCCCACCTTTACCGATAACCATACCTGGTTTAGCAGTGTGAAGCGAAACAATTACTTTGTTTACAGCACGTTCGATTTCAATACGTGAAACTGAAGCGTCTGCCAATTCTGTTTGAATGAATTTGCGGATTGCAAGATCTTCATGAAGGTAATCCGCGTATTCTTTTTCAGCATACCATTTCGCATCCCAATCACGGATGATTCCGACACGCATACCAATTGGATGTACTTTTTGACCCACGATTTTACCTCCTTATTTTTCTGACACAACTACTGTGACGTGAGTTGTGCGTTTGTTGATTGGTGAAGCTGAACCTTTAGCACGTGGACGGAAACGTTTCATAGTTGGTCCTTCGTTTGCGAAAGTTTCAGATACTACCAAGTTAGCTTTTTCCAAACCAAAGTTGTTTTCTGCGTTAGCGATAGCAGAGTTAAGAACTTTTTCAACTACGCGAGCTGCTTTGTTTGGAGTGAATTTCAAGATTGCGATTGCGTCAGCAACATTCTTACCACGGATAAGATCAAGTACAAGACGTGTTTTACGAGGTGAAACACGGACTGTACGAGCCATTGCTTTAGCTGAAGTAATTTCTGCCATTGTGTCCTCCTCCTATTAACGACGTGTTTTCTTATCGTCAGCTGCGTGACCTTTGTAAGTACGAGTTGGTGCGAATTCACCAAGTTTGTGACCTACCATGTCTTCTTGGATGTAAACTGGTACGTGTTTACGTCCATCATAAACTGCGATTGTATAACCAATGAAACTTGGGAAAATCGTTGAACGACGTGACCAAGTTTTAATTACTTTTTTCTTTTCGTCATTTGCTTGAGCTTCAACTTTTTTCATCAAATGCTCATCGACGAAAGGTCCTTTTTTAAGACTACGTCCCATTTTGTAGTTTTCTCCTTTAAAATATAGTACCACAGCGGCCTGTGTGTAAAATGCACACTACCGAGCTGGCGGATGATTATTTAACTAATAGCTGAATTATTTATCGTTACGACGACGAACAATAAGTTTGTCAGATTTAGCTTTTTTGTTACGAGTTTTAAGACCAAGCGCAGGTTTACCCCAAGGAGTAGATGGCGCTTTACGTCCAACTGGTGCTTTACCTTCACCACCACCGTGTGGGTGATCATTAGGGTTCATTACAGAACCACGAACTGTAGGACGGATACCCATCCAACGGTTACGACCAGCTTTACCAAGGTTTACAAGTGATTGTTGTTCGTTACCAACTGTACCGATTGTAGCACGGCAAGTACCAAGAATCATACGAACTTCGCCTGATTGAAGACGAACAAGCACGTATTTACCTTCTTGACCAAGAACTTGTGCAGAAGCACCGGCAGCACGAATCAATTCAGCACCTTTACCTGGTTGAAGTTCGATATTGTGAATAACTGTACCAACAGGGATGTTAGCAAGCGGAAGAGCGTTACCAACTTTGATATCTGCTTCTGGACCTGAAACGATACGTTGACCAACTTCAAGACCTTTAGGTGCAAGGATATAAGTTTTCACACCGTCAGTGTAATGTACAAGAGCGATGTTAGCTGTACGGTTTGGATCATACTCAATAGTTTTTACAACCGCTTCAACGCCATCTTTGTTACGTTTGAAGTCAATCAAACGGTAGTGACGCTTGTGACCGCCACCTTGGTGACGTACAGTGATGCGACCGTTGTTGTTACGACCAGCTTTGTTTTTAAGTGAAACAAGCAATGATTTCTCAGGAGTGCTTGTAGTGATTTCAGCAAAATCCAAAGAAGTCATATTACGACGACCATTTGTCGTTGGTTTATAAGCTTTAATACCCACGTTATTTCCTCCTTAGATTATTCAGCTTCAGCTGCAAACAACTCGATTGCTTTAGAATCAGCTGTAAGAGTAATGATAGCTTTTTTAGTTTTTGAAGTGAAACCAGTGTAACGACCAACACGTTTTGCTTTTGGTTTAACTGTTACAGTGTTCACGTTTGCAACTTTAACTCCATCAAAAGCATCTTCAACAGCTTGTTTGATCAAAAGTTTGTGCGCACGAGAGTCAACTTCGAATGTATATTTACCTGCTTCAAGGTCGTACATTGATTTTTCAGTGATTACTGGTTTTTTGATTACGTCGTACAAATTCATTATGCAAGAACCTCCTCGATTGTAGAGATCGCTTCTTTAGTAACAAGAAGTTTGTCGCTGTTTACGATATCAAGAACACTTGCAGTTGTTGCAGTTGCAACTTTAACGTTTGGAAGGTTACGTGCAGAAAGAGCTGCAAATTCGTTTCCTTCTTCAAGGATTACAAGTACTTTTGAGTCAACGTTAAGAGCTGAAAGTACGTTTGCGAATTCAGCAGTTTTTGGAGCTGCAAATGAAAGGCTTTCTACAGCTACAAATTTATCTTCAGCAACTTTAGCTGAGTAAACTGATTTCAATGCAAGGCGACGAACTTTTTGTGGAAGTTTGTAGCCGTATGAACGTGGAGTTGGTCCGAAGACTACACCACCACCACGCCATTGTGGTGAGCGGATAGAACCTTGACGAGCACGTCCAGTTCCTTTTTGACGCCATGGTTTACGACCACCACCAGATACTGCAGAGCGGTTTTTAACTGCATGAGTACCTTGGCGAAGGCTAGCGCGTTGGCTGATAACGACATCAAATACTACTGATTCGTTTGGTTCGATACCGAAGATAGCATCGTTCAACTCAACTGAGCTAACTTCTTTACCAGTTTGGTCAAATAGTTTTACGTTTGCCATTTTAACTGTTTTCTCCTTTCTTATTATTTAGCAGCCTTAACTGCTGATTTGATAGTGATAAGAGATTTCTTAGCACCTGGTACGTTACCTTTGATAAGAATAACGTTTTTCTCTGGGATAACTTGGACAACTTCAAGGTTTTGGATTGTCACACGGTTACCACCCATACGTCCTGCCAAGTGTTTGTTTTTGAAAACACGGTTAGGCGCAACAGGTCCCATAGAACCTGGACGACGGTGATAACGAGAACCGTGAGCCATTGGTCCACGAGCTTGACCGTGGCGTTTGATAACACCTTGGAAACCTTTACCTTTAGATGTACCAGTTACATCAACAACATCTCCAGCTTCGAATGTATCAACTGTGATTTCTTGACCAACTTCTAAGCCTTCAATATTTTTGAATTCACGAATGAAGCGCTTAGGAGCTGTGTTAGCTTTTGCCACATGGCCTTTGGCAGGTTTGTTGCTCAATACTTCACGTTTGTCATCAAAACCAACTTGAACTGCTTCGTAACCGTCTGTTTCAACAGTTTTCACTTGAATCACAACGTTGGGAGTTGCTTCGATGACAGTAACAGGGATAAATTCACCAGATTCAGTGAAGATTTGAGTCATTCCCACTTTTTTCCCTAAGATTCCTTTTGTCATGAGAGAATATTTCCTTTACTTTATTTATTTAAAAAGTTTTTAACGAGCGTTTTTTGTGCTCAATCATCAAATCCTTATTAGAGTTTGATTTCTACGTTAACACCACTTGGAAGATCCAATTTCATCAAAGCGTCAACTGTTTTTTGAGTTGGGTTGATGATATCGATCAAGCGTTTGTGAGTACGCATTTCAAATTGTTCGCGTGAATCTTTGTATTTGTGAGTCGCACGAATAACTGTGTACAAGCTACGTTCAGTTGGAAGCGGAACTGGTCCAGCAACTGTTGCACCTGTACGTGTTGCAGTTTCAACAATTTTTTCTGCCGCTGTATCAAGTGTACGATGTTCGTATGCTTTCAAACGGATACGGATTTTTTTGTTTGCCATCTTTTTCTCCTTTTCGTCTATTTAAGATAATAGGCTAGCTCCTCAAGAAAACCAACACGCTTTTGCGTGGCAATGCAACCGAGCGTGTCACAACCTCTTGTATCATAGCTAAAGTTACTGTATTTACAGCACCAGTATATAATATCAGATTTGACAAGAGTTTGCAAGGTTTTGACCGTTTTTTTCCAAGAAAATGTTTTCAGGTACTACCAACATTTTAAGCATTAACAAAAAAATCAAGCAATCACCTGATTTCTTACATATATAATTAGCAAAAAGCATTCTAATAGGAAGAAACTATCTTTGGAATAAAAAGATGTTATTTAGTTCCTGATTCTAGGATTATTTTTTTGAGGACAGGACCTAATAAAAAGATTTGAATTGAAAACGCCATTGGAAAATTAAACGTTAGCGTGATTAAAACCGTTGGAATGAAATTTCCCCATGGATGCTTAAATAAAACAGATGAAACAAGCGCCATACTCGGACACATCACACAGACTGTGCAAATTCTTCGTATCGTTGGTCGCATGAACGCAGGAATTTCTTCAGGCTTTGCCAGCATTGACATCAAGCGAGCTGCGATTGGTCCACCGAAGAATTCTTGAATGAGAAAAACGATGATTGTAATCCACCACACTTCTTTCAATACGTCCAAAACTAAACCATAATTGGCACCGCCGTTATTAAGTGATAAATTGTAATATTCCATGCAAAAACTCATGGCAAATGCAACTATTCAATTAAATTTAAAGTATACGCACCTTTTATAAATCCTTTTCTAAAGAAAGAAGTTTTTCTCGATTTTCTGTAAGAGTGTTTATCTGTTCTTCTAAACCATCATGTACCCCTGTAATAACAACATTATAGTCCTGAACCTGATCTTTTAATTCTTTTAATACGCCAGATTCGTTATCATTTTCCTTTTTAGAAAAATTTAGTAGTTGGTTAAGCGTGTTGTTATAGGTTGTATCAAATTGTTTAAAATAAACTTCTTGATCATTCTCTGCTTGATCTTCAATTCCTTGATTTCCATTTTTCACATTTATATCTGCAATTCTTTTCTGTGTGTCAAAATATTTTTGAAGAATAGGCAATTGACTCTCAAAACCTTTGCTTGTATTATCAAGCATTGACTGCGTAGACTTTGTAAAACTATTTTGAGAATCAATCCATGCCTTATTCATAGATTGAAGGCCTTTAGCATTTGAAATTACTGAAGAATAACCTTGATTAGTGGATTGAAAAGGACCATAAACATTCTTTGAGAGATTTGTTAAAACATTTTCTTGACTTCTAATAACATCAGTCATATTATTTTGAGCTTCTGAAATATTACCTGCGACAGAAGCATAATACATTTTAACAATCTTTTGATTGAAATCGTATAGAATATCTGTAATCTTATCATCCAATAGTTTTTGAGATAACGTGGATTGATTCTCTTGCAGTTTGTAATTCACTTTTGCTTGCATAGGATCAATATCTTGCAAAGTCAAAATATCATGTGAAAATGATTGTGGAATGTATATAACAGCATCCACTGAACTATCCGAATAAGCTCTATCTGCGACAGGACGAGAAACTACTTGCCAATTATATTTTGTATCTCCCGATACTAAATTAACAAACTCTCTACCAAAACTGTAATCTTTCCTGTTAAAACTTGATGTTTGATCTTCATTAACAAGAGCAATTGTCGGCTTCTTGGATTGAACTTTACCTTGAGACTTTTTTTGGTTCAACAAAAGAAGCAAACCGACTAAAAACGCTAAAATAACAATAAAAATCGAACAGATAATAAACATCCATTTTTTCTGTTTAGATTTATGGTTATTAGTTAATATTTGCTTATTTTTCATATATATTGCTCCTTGAGCTATTTTCTAAAATCAAAAGTTTTTGAATCTTTGTCTGTTTCTACTTTAAAATTCAATAAATTTTAATTTCATTAACTTTTATTATAATTGACAATTAAAAATGTAAATCCCATGGAGCGAGGTTAGATAACTTCACTTCAAATAACCCTTTCCCAGCTGCCCCATCATACGCTTGAATATTTTCAGAAACATTCACTAAAGCAGTACTAAATTTTTCTAGCTTATTTCTATATTCTTGAGCTTCTTTTATATTATTTTGTGCTTGACTGGCATCCCATAACTTGCTTTTTTGAAAACTTTGTATCATACTTTCTACTTCAAAATATGAAAGATAGTGAGCGATACCATGTGATCCCTCAGAAACTTCACAAACTAAACCATCAATTTCGTCCTCAGTTTCTTGTTGAGCATTTCTAACCAGTGATTCATACTGTTGTCCAAAAGACTGGGCTTCGTCTGCAACAGCTGCGACTAACTCAGAACGAAGTTTTATTTTTTCTCCACCAGAACTAGAGGACAGTCTACTTCTTAAATTATTTATATAACTATTTCTTCTACTTGCTTTTTGTGTGTCAGAAATAATACCATTATATTGACTAGTGAAATCTTCATAAATAGACTTTGCTTGATCATATGTTAGTTTCCCACTTGATACAGCAACTATCGCAGAGATAGCCGTAGTAGGATTCATTGTTAGTACGCCACTTATTGTAGATAGGATTGACAATAATGAAACGCCTGCACCAGGAAGTGCTTTTGCAACTTGAGCCATCGTGTGATCTATTAATCTTGAAAGTCTAATTCCAGCTTCAAAAATTTCAGGATTGTCTTTGACAGTTGCAAGCTTTAGTGTGCCATCTGGATTAAACTGGTATTGCCCAAAGTCGTGGCTTGAACCATATTTACCTGATGTATCAAATGTTGTAGTATAGCTAAGTGGCATTAAATAATGCACATTTCCTATCTCATTCACTCCTTTTTTATTTCTATTAAGCATAGAAACAATATCAAATGGGTTAATATAGTAATCGATTTTTCCTTCTGCTTCTAGTTTTGCAATATTTGCTTGTGCTTGTGTCGACATTTTTTCTATACTTGACCGGGCATCTGGTCCTTGAAAAAGAACAACCTTTCCAATTTTATCAATATCATCTGCAGGTAAATTTGCTACTCCTTGAATAGAAACCATCGTTCCAAGAGAATGCCCCGTAACATTCATTACCGCTCCTTGGGGTAACTCCTTAATTTTAGATTCCATTGCTTTTTCTGCTAACTTCGCTTGAGGAATATAAGAGTTAAATAGCGTAAAATTGGCATTATTGTTTACCCAGTCGTTCAGATTATCAATAGATATACCATCACTTCCACGAGTAACAAAATAAGTTTCTTTAGATTCCTTTACAGTAGGCTTATCTGTTACAAAATATGAGTTGTATCCAGCTTTTTTATCGGTTAGTTTCCCTGTTCTATCTGGTTGAAGATACACTTTCCCATCGTTTGGGAGATTCTTACCTCCTCGAATCGCCTGACCTTTAAATTTCACATCATCAGAAAAATTAAAACTCTCTATATTGTTAGAATTTTCTTTTGTTGGAAAATTTAATGGACGATTAGTATAGGCACTTTCCGACAAATTAGCAAAAATATTGTCGAAGGATTGTAAATTACTCATATATTTCATCAACTCCATTCTTTAAAACTCGAAATGGTTGCATTATTCCTATTTCTTTCATAATTGGCATTTGTTCTTTAGTAATACCAAAAGACAACATAAAACTTGAATTTTGTAATTCATTAAACTTACCAGACATTGTCATGACTTTTTCTCCACCTTGAGGTAAGCCATTCCCTATAGTTCCTACTTCAACTGAGTTCCAGTCATATTGAACACTTTCAATCTTATTGTTTTGAGATTTAATGTATTCTGTCATCTCCTTTTCATGTGCTTTTAAAAACGTAATCTGACTTTCCTTTGTTGCAACTTCTGATTTATTTTCCATATGACACCCTCCTAAGATTATAAGAACTAATAGACTTAACAAGCCTGTAAAAATAAGTTTTAGTTGTCTTTTCATTGGTTTTCTACCTTTAGCATCTTTTAACGAGCCATCTTTTGCAAATTCATATGACTCAAGAAAATGTCCAGAAAGTAATGTACCATCTCCAAAATCTCCAGCAAAGATGGCTGTTCCATAATCGGAAGCATTGGTCCAAGACGAAATTTGGTCGCCCTTATGCATGAAGTTCAGAATAAACTCTTTACCTTCCCCATTAATCCACGCTTTTTCTGCTTCTGTTAACTGTTTACCTACACCAGCAGTCGAGAACGTGACCGCTGGAATGTGGTTTGCGGCAGCCACTTCTTGAGCTAAGGCACCACCTAATGAATGTCCTGTAACAGCTTCGATATTATCGCTCCCATATATCTTCACCATTTCATCATAGAACTGCAAAGCACTAGTAAATTGAGAATCTAACGTACCATCTTTTTCAAAACCTAAGACCACATTTGATAAATCCGCGCTTAAATCATTCAAATGCCAATCAGTTGCATTTGTTCCTGCAAAAGCTATAATAATATGATTATAGTCGGGAATACCATCCACTCCAACTGGCGCTACTGCCATACCTTGAAAGCCATTTTTCTCATACCCTTGACTATTATACTTATCGTTTGTATCAACAGTATTCAGAATTTCGTATTGTTGACTTGATTTATCATCAGGATCAACATAAAATTTATTTCCAGTTCTGAGAGCATCAGATCCTTCTTTAACCCTATCTGTATCATAAACCGTTGAATCAATAACCGAATACTCCTTAGGCGTTGTCATTTTATAATTTCCTCTTTCCCATTGCTATAAATTACTTTAATTGGTGTAAGAGTAGGTACATTCTTATTCGGTCCTGGTAAGGGATCCCCTCCACCTATACCTTTTTTTACAAGAATTTCTTTATATGATTTACCATCAATAATGACCCTTGCACCTACTGACCACACACCAGCACCAGAGTAAGCCCCTGGTTGATTAAACTTAATTTCTTCAATACCTGGCTGTATCTTTTTAAAAGCTATTGCTGCTATTCTTTGATTTTCTATATTTTCATTTTCTTTGTTACTCATATAAATTTTCCCTCCAACGCTTAAAATTAAAGCAATTATCACAACAGATAATAGTCCAAGTACTGGTTCTTTTTTTCTCTTTTTCATCTTCCTTGCTTTCTCTTATTTTTTAAATTTATAAAAAGGATCGCGTTTCAATATCTCTTTCTCGTCTTCAACCTTTGGTGGCTTAACTTCTATTTTTATTGAACCGATTGTTAAGCTTTGCTCTTCAGCATCCTTGAGATTAATAAGCGCCGTATTACATTGGTACCGGACATCAATTAGCTGTTGAGTGTATTTGAGAAATACTTTTCCTACTTCATTGAGTTTAACTTGACGTGTCGTTCGGTCAAATAGAGTTGTTCCAAGTTCAGCTTCCAAAGATTTTATATGTTTTGACAAGCTAGATTGCGAAATGAATAAATTCTCCGCTGCTTCTAGATAATTTTCTGTCTTTGTTAAGGCAATAAATTCTTTCACCTGATTCAGTTCCATAGCGTTACTTCTTGAAATAAGTCCTTTATTGTAGCATCACAAAAATCACAAAACTTTTCTAATGATTATTTTTTTAATTAGGTTGTGTCAATTGCTTCATATATTTTTTGTAAAGGGAATATAGGAAAAGCCAACGGAAAATATTATCCGCCAATGTTGACAGCCAAACACCTGTCAAACCAAGGTTTAGGCCAACTCCCAACACGTACCCTGAAATAATTCGAATGACCCACATTCCAAATGTTGTGGCGTAAAATGGAAGTTTTGCATTGCCCAAACCTTGCCATGCTGCTGTATAAATAAGTGTTCCTGCTGTCGCTGGACCGCCAACAAAAGAATAAAACAACACAACAAGGCTAGCTGTTAGCGCTGTTTGATTGGTCGTGAAAAGATAAGTCAAATGACTACCAAATACGTAAACCAAAGCACCGACACAAAGCATCATAATCGTCGAAATCAAATACGAATCACGTACCAGCTGTTTTATATCTTTGGTATTTTTTTGTCCAAGGCTATGTGCTACAAGAATAACGGTTGCTGTCGCAACACCCATTCCTGGCATGTAATTAAACTGCGTCAAGGTTTCCCCAATGGCATTTCCTGCAACGACTTCCGTACCAAATTTGACAATAATCGCAACGATAACCACATCACCAGCACGCATCATTAGACGTTCACCAGCCGCAGGCAAGGCTATTTTCAACAAATCACTATCCAAATGCCATTTTATCGTTTTTAAAATATTGCCCATCGGCAATTGGCTTGCTAACAACAACGTACCGATAAAACGTGACAAGACCGTTGAGCAAGCAACACCAGCAATACCCCAGCGAAAAACAAAAACAGATACCGCAGAAAAAATCGCATTTAAAACATTGCTCAATAGACTAACATACATTGGTAACTGTGGTTTGCCTAAAGCACGCAAAAACGCGCTTAGCGTTGTCATCAAACCAAGACTAACAATCAAACCACCAACAATCGCCAAATACAGACCACCTGCTTGTGTGACTATTGTTTCTGTTCCTAGCCAATGAAGAATTGTTTTTCCAAAAAGCAAGGAAAAAAGCCCTAGAACTAAACTAAGACCTAGTGTTACCCAAATCGCCTCAGACTGATATTGCACCGTCTTTTCATTATTTTTTTCACCACGACTTTTAGCTACCAGACTTGAAACCGCAGCTCCGAGAGCAATGAAAATAGCTTGATAAATTGTAATAATATTATTAGCAACAGAGACACCTGAAACAGCAATCAAACCAACCTGAGCAACAAGGTAGTTGTCAACCACCCCCATCAGCATCTGCAGCCAATTTTCCATCATAGCAGGAAAAGCCAAGTGAATAATTTTCTTTGTTTGTTTCATACCCTTATCGTAACAGAAAGAAAAGCTGAGAACCAGCCGCAGCTTCTACTTTTATAAATTTAAAATCCTAAATAATGTTCAACTGCTTTTTGCATATCACCTGTTGCCACAACCGTTTTGTGACGAACCTCAGCTGTTTCAAGTCCATTGACAGCTTTTGGAATGGCAACACCTGATAAATTTTCAAGTTCCTTAACAGCAACAAAATCATCTGCAGGTGCTTGTCCACTAACAGCTTCAACTGCCACACGTGGGAATTTATATGGACTTGCTGTTGAAGCAATCACAGTTGGTGTTTTATCACCTGCGCGCTCTGCGTATTTTTGATAAACAGCTGACGCAACTGCCGTATGTGGGTCCTCAATGTAATCAGATGCTTCATAGACACGTTTGATTTCAGCAGACGTTTCAACTTCTGTTGCATAGCCTGCTTCAAATAAATCAAGAATCGATTGGTCAACATCAGGAAGTGTGTATTCGCCCTCTGAAACCAATTGTTCCATCAATGCTTTCGTCTTAGCAGCATCATTTCCCAACAAATGGAAAATCAAACGCTCTAAGTTAGATGATGCCAAGATATCCATTGAAGGACTTGTTGTGACTTTAAACTCACGTTTTTTATCATAAGTCCCTGTTGTGAAGAAGTCTGTTAAAACTTTGTTTTCATTTGAAGCACAGATTAATTTACCAACTGGGACACCGATTTGACTTGCGTAGTAAGCTGCTAGAATGTTACCAAAGTTTCCTGTTGGAACTGTAAAGTTTACTTTGTCGCCTGCTTTAATATGACCAGCTTTAACAAGTTGTGCATAAGCATAAACATAATAAACAACTTGTGGTACCAAACGCCCAACATTCATTGAGTTCGCTGATGAAAATTGTGTCTTGTGCGCAAGCAATTTTTCACGCAAATCAACGTCGTTAAACATACGTTTTACATCTGTTTGCGCATCATCAAAGTTGCCAGTAATGGCTACAACGTGTGTGTTATTACCAGTTTGTGTTGTCATCTGAAGTTCTTGAATTTTGCTGACACCGTCTTTTGGATAGAAAACAATGATTTCTGTTCCTGGGACATCTGCAAAACCAGCCATTGCAGCTTTACCAGTATCACCTGATGTCGCTGTCAAAATCACGATTTTGTTATCAACACCTTGTTTTTTAGCTGACGTTGTCAAAAGGTAGGGCAAGATTGACAATGCCATGTCTTTAAACGCAATAGTTGACCCATGGAAAAGTTCAAGATTATATTGGTCACCTAATTTAACCAGCGGTGCGATTTCTGGTGTATCAAATTTAGCATCGTAAGCAGAATCAATACAGTAAGCCAACTCTTCTTCTGTGAAATCGTCTAAAAATGCAGACAATACAAGCTTAGCCACTTCTTGGTAAGAAGCGTCTTTTAAAGTTTCAAAATCCAATGCCACTTCTGGAAGTGAGACAGGGGTAAACAAACCACCGTCAGTTGCCAATCCTTGTAAGATAGCTTGACTAGCAGTTACTTTGTTATTTTCATCACGAGTTGATTGGTAAATTAACGCCATCACAAATTCCTCATATATAGTAGTCTTTTGTCTATTTTACCATAATTATCAGAAAATTTATACAAATTTATGACAATTATCAAAAAAAGCACCCGTACAGGTGCTTTAATTTCCTATTTTCCCCAACGTGAATCAACACTAGCAATAGAAATCCAGACGCTCGCCAAGACGTCGTAGAATAAATCAGCCACCTTTTTTCTTTCTCCTTTCTTCTCACGTTCTATGTCACCTGTATTATAACGCTTCAAACCTATACTGTAAATAGATTTTTGAAACTTTTTCGATGTTATTATTTCTTACATAAAATGATAGAAAATTGACGTTTTGAACAAGAAAGAAACTAAGAATCCGATTCTCCTTTGGCTGGATTTTTAGCGGATTTTTCAATTGCTTTTTGAATCGTTTTAACATAAAGGTCTGCACCAGTCGTATCACTATCGCTGTAATGCACGCCATCTGTACCACTCCAGATTTCTGGGTGTTTAGTTGCTGCTTTATACCAATCTGCCACCGTAACATAATTATAAGTATCAGCCAAAGTTAGCTCATAATCACGAACTTCTTTGACTTGAGCTTCATTATTAGCATTGTAAGGTGTCACAATAATCAAACGATAGCCATCTGGCAGAGCAGCAATAAACTGCTGCAAATCTTCTTGGTAATTATCTAGCGAATTAACACCCACCGCAAGAACTGTTGTTTGCGATAATGTTCCGCTTGAAATTTCATTTTGGAAAATCTCAAAAGCATCATCAAAGCTTCGGCTAACCGCAGCGTCGACTTGAGTATCTGGAAGCAAGCTTGAAAATGCAGCATTTGAGCGAAGAGCTACGGAATCTCCAATGACAGTAACATCACTTAAAGCCGTTGCATCCCCAGCAGTTACAGTATGTGTTCGATTCAAATTAGTCTGTGCTTGCTGGAGCGAACTCACCAAAAGACTTGTCTCAAAATCACCAACAGCTGGTGAAATGATAATGGTCACAATTGTCACCAAACCAAGCAAAGCTCCTCCACCATAAAGCCATTTTTGATAAGGATGTAAATCTAAATTCAAGCCAAGCAATTTGACAGACTTGCCAGCAAGAAATGGCTCCAATACATAATAAGACAGCGTTGAAAATATCAATGAAAAGATAACCGTTACCAATACCGCTAAACCATTTGATATTACTTGCGTGAAGATAATGTAAAATGGCCAATGGAAAAGATAAACACCATAACTAACATCTGCCAAATAGTTGATAATAGCGGGCTCTTTGGCATTAGGTGTTTGGTCATTTAGTACACGCGCCGCATAAATCATCACCATTGCAAATAAACTTGCTAATACAAAGCCAAACAAATACGTGATTCGTTGGTCAAATTTCAAAGCAAATGTCAACAGTAGCAACAAAGCAAAGCTTAGCACCATTGTCAAAATACTGCGTTTTATTGACCAGAGACGAACATTCTTTTTGAAACGAGTCGTTGTTTCTCGAATTCCTGTCATCGTTGCCACCATGGCTCCTAAGAAAAATGGAAAACTATGGGACAGAGATGAAAAGTAAATTGTCGAAACGTTGTCAACAAAAAATGCTTGGATAAACATTGATAGGAAACTTCCAGCAAAAAATGCTGCAGAAACTGCAAAAATCAAACTACGGAATTTTGCTACATTATCGCGATGTTTTCCTAAAAACCAAACCAAAAATCCCCAAATCAAATAAAAATGCATCTCAATTGCCAAACTCCATGTATGAACAAAGAGGTGTGGGATAAATTGCGTTTCGTAATTACCGCCTATGATAATTTCATAAAAATTCGTTGTAAATCCTACCGCTGCCGCAATTTGACTACCAATACTTGCCACGTAGTCTTTGCGTACCAAGTAAGTAAACGGCATAACGATAAGAATCATCAACACCAACGGAGGCACAATACGATAAAAACGCCTCTTGTAAAAGCCTAAAAGATCAATTTTCTTGTTTTTCGCATATTCATCAATCAGTAAAGCCGTAATCAAATATCCTGAAAATGTAAAGAAAATATCAACACCAATAAAACCGCCTGGAAAAGCCGTTTTAAAGAAATGATAGAGCAAAACGAGCAAGAGCCCCGTCACCCTAACCATTGAAAACCATTTTATTCTCATTTTTGAAAAATCCCCTGTTTAAAGGTTCCTGTATATACCTTTCCATTTTGCGCTGTCAAAGTTCCTTGACCGTCTGGCTGACCATTTTTAAATTCTCCTTGATATGTCCAACCAGAATTCGAGGTAAAAGTTCCTTGACCGTCAAAAACACCATCTACAAAATTACCTTCATAGGTATCACCATTTTCATAAGTCAATTTTCCCTGACCATTCATACGGTGATTAACAACATAACCTGTGTAGGTTATGTTACCATTGTCATAGGTTAACGTTGTTTTAGATTTCATTGATAGCGTAAAAACGGATAAACCACAGATGATAAGAATCAAAACCGTTAAAAGCTCTATGCGCCCTCTGGTTATTTTTATTTTTTTCATTTTTGCTCAACTTCTCTTTTTAAGAATTTTTTAGCCGCGTTAGCCATTGTTCACAACCACACTTAACCAAATCATAGGTCGCATCAAAATCACCTGTAAACCAAGGATCCGTACACCACCTTTTACAAAAAGAAAGATTTTGTCATCATACTTTCCTTGTGACATATGTTTCAAATCTGCAACATTTTTCACATCCATACCAATAATAACATCAAAATCATAAAAATCTTTGCGCGAAATCTGTTGAGATGACTTGTGCTTGTCGTAACTAATGTTATGTTTTTTTAAAATACTTTGCGTTCCATGATGAATGGGATTACCATGTTCCCAGCCAGAAGTTGCACGGCTTTCAATCAGCCACCCTTCAGCACTAGCCAAATCTTTCATCACAAATTCAGCCATTGGACTACGACAAATATTTCCCAGACAAACAAAACATACTTTTTTCATTTTCTCTCCCTACGTAGTCAATAACTCATTTATTAAAAACTTCTTTTATCATTATAACAAAAATAGAGCCTTATCACACAACAAATACTCTAACTTCTATTTTTATTTTTAAGAAAAAATTAAGGCACCCAATTTACAATGTAAACAATCCTAAAACTTTTCTTTTTCATAATCTCCTGAAAGGGCTCCGCTAGCGGAGTTCTTTCTTTTTTATCTCTAAAATCGTTGCACAAAAAATCCCAATCTAAAATAGATTAGGATTTTCAGGGGTATGAAAAAAAGTTTATTTAGTAGTATCTTTAGTATAGGATAGCTTGCTTAAGAGAGACTGAAAATTTTCTTTCAGAAAACTTAAAAAGCGCCTCAACCAATTTGGCTAAGGCGCTTGCTTATTATATTATTAACTCTTAATCTTAATGACGGAAGTGACGAACACCTGTAAATACCATGGCAATGCCGTATTTATCAGCCATATCAATAGATTCTTGGTCACGGACTGAACCACCAGGTTGGATGATTGCTTTCACACCTGCAGCAGCAATTTCTTCAACGTTGTCCGCAAATGGGAAGAAGGCATCACTAGCAAGGACAGCACCGTCAAGACGGTCTTTGGCTTGAACAAGAGCGATACGAACAGAAGCTACACGGTTTGTTTGACCAGGACCAACACCAAGTGTCATGTGGTCATTTGTCACAATAATACCGTTAGATTTCACGTATTTGATAGCTTTCCAAGCAAATTCAATCGCTGTTTTTTCTTGGTCGTTTGGTTGACGTTTTGTTACAACTTTCCAATCAGCTGGATTTTCTTCGACAACATCTTGGTTTTGAACCAAAAGCCCACCGACAACACCAGTGTATTCTTTTTCAACTTGGCTAGCCTCTTGAGCTTCAAATGGCAATTGAAGAATACGCAAGTTTTTCTTCTTAGTTGTCAAGATTTCAAGGGCTTCTTCTGAATAACTTGGTGCAATGATGATTTCAAGGAAAATAGCGTGCATTTTCTTAGCTGTTGCGACATCAACTTCGCGGTTAAGTACAACAATACCACCAAAGATTGAAACTGGATCTGATTCATAAGCATAGTCCCAAGCTGTTTCAATATCATCAGCTTGTCCGATACCACACGGATTCATGTGTTTAAGGGCAACAACAGTGGGATGGTCTTTGAAATCACGGATAATGCGGATTGCAGCATCAGCGTCGCGGATGTTGTTAAATGACAATTCTTTACCATTCAATTGTTTAGCAGAAGCAATTGAGTAATCAGTTGGCAAAGCTTTTTGGTAGAAATCAGCATCTTGTTGAGGATTTTCACCATAACGCATTGGTTGTTTCAAATCGTAAGTGATTGTGAGTTTTTCAGGTTTTGTTTCACCAACTTGTTTTGTGAAATATTCTGCAATTAAAGCATCATAAGCTGCTGTATGACGGAAAACTTTTGCTGCCAAACGTTGGCGAGTTTCAAAGCTTGTTTCACCATTAGCTGACAATTCATCCAAAACAACAGCGTAGTCAGCTGGATCAACGACAACTGTTACACTAGCATGGTTTTTAGCAGCAGAGCGAAGCATTGAAGGACCACCGATATCAATATTTTCAACCGCATCAGCGTAAGTCACTTCTGGTTTCAAGATTGTTTCTTTGAATGGGTAAAGGTTAACCACAACAAGATCAATCAATTCAATGTGGTTATCTTTTGCAGCTTGAAGGTGGCTGTCAAGGTCACGACGAGCCAAAAGACCACCATGAATATTTGGGTGAAGTGTTTTCACACGACCGTCCATCATTTCTGGGAAGCCAGTCACATCATCAATCGCGATAGTGTCAACACCTGCTTTGTCAAGCGCAACTTTTGTGCCACCAGTCGAGATAATATCCCAACCAAGTTTTTTCAATTCTTGAGCAAATTCAACAATGCCCGCTTTATCAGAAACACTAATTAGTGCACGTTTTGTCATTTCAGTCCTACTTTCTATAAAACTTAAACCAGTCAATCATAATGCCAGCAATAAGCCCGATAACATAAGCTAAACTAAGACACCATGGTTTTTCAAGATTGCCAAATAGTACATTTACTATAAAGGCAACGACAATAAAAGTTAATACAAACACCAAAATCTTTTTCATCATCATAATCTCCTAATAAGCTAGCATTTGATAGCTACGCTATCAAATGCGCTGACTACTTTTTCTCAACTCCTAAGCTCTCTAAAACTTCTGGGTAGAGTTTATACTCATTTTCATGAATACGAGCTTCAAAACTGTTAATGGTATCATCAGCTAGACGAGGCACACGGACTTGTTTAATCACTTTTCCCGTGTCAACGCCATTGTCAACCCAGTGAATGGTAACACCAGACTGGTCAACACCTGCTTCCCAAGCATCCTCAATACCATGGGCTCCTGGGAATTCAGGGGGATAAGCTGGGTGAATATTGATGATACGACCTTCGTAAGCTGCTAGCAAAGTCGGACCAACAATCTTCATATAACCAGCTAGGCAAATCAAATCAATATCATATTTTTCAAGCAAAGTAACAATAGCCTCTTCGTAAGCTACTTTATTGTCAAATTCTTTGATCTCAAAAGCATGAGCTGTCACACCAAGTTTTTCTGCACGTTCTAAGACATAGGCATCTCGGTGGTCTGAAAAGACAAATTCAACCGGAAATTGCTCCGCAATAACTTGAAAATTTGACCCATTACCACTCGCAAAAACTGCGATTTTTTTCATTATTTAATCACCACACTTCCATCAGCTTTTTTAACAATACGACCAAGTTCGTAAACCGGTTCGTCAAGCAATTCTTTCACGCGCTCAACCTTATCAGGGCTAACTGCCAACATCAAACCAATCCCCATGTTGAAGATTTCAAACATTTCTTCGTGTTTGATTTGGCCATATTTTTCAAGAGCTTTAAAAATTGGAAGAACAGGAACTTTATCTTCTTCGATTTCAGCAGCTAAATCACCCGCAAACATACGTGGGACATTTTCAATAAAACCACCACCAGTAATGTGAGCAATACCGTTAACCAATTCTTCTTTGATAAGTGGAAGCACCGCTTTAACGTAGATACGTGTTGGTTCAAGAAGAACTTCTTTTAATTTTTTGCCTTCAAGTTCAGGAAGCACTTCTTCACCTGTGTAATCAGCAAAGACACGACGGACAAGTGAATAACCATTTGAATGAATCCCACTTGAAGCAAGTCCAAGAAGAACGTCACCATCAGAAACTTTTGAACCATCAATGATTTGTGATTTTTCAGCAACACCTACTGCAAAACCAGCCAAATCATAATCATCTTCACCATACATACCAGGCATTTCAGCAGTTTCACCACCGATAAGAGCTGCGCCAGATTGAACACAACCTTCAGCAACACCTGCAACGACTTGTTCAAGTTTGGCAGGTTCATTTTTACCAGTTGCAATGTAATCTAGGAAGTAAAGCGGTTCCGCACCAGCTGCAATGATGTCATTAACACACATGGCAACACAGTCTTGACCGATTGTATCGTGTTTATCATATTTAATGGCAAGCATGAGTTTTGTTCCCACACCATCAGTTCCTGAAATCAAAACAGGTTCTTTCACACCTGTTTTCGTAAGGTCGAACATACCACCAAAGCCACCAAGAGCTCCCATAATACCTGCACGCTCAGTACGCGCAACGTGTTTTTTGATACGTGCAACAACTTCATAACCCACTTCAACATCAACACCAGATTGAGCATAAGCATTTTTTGTCATAATAATTTTCCTTCTCTTTTTTTGTCAAAAAACCATTTTGGAGATTGCGACGTTTTTTCAGTCAAACCATCATTTTGACTGAAAAAACTAGTCAGGTCTTTAGCTTTGGTCCCATAGGACAAAGCGTCCACTGACAAATGCTTTAGCCTTTAGTCAGTGGTAAGACGTGGAGCATAAGCATTTTTTGTCATAATATTTTTCTCCTTTTGGGAAATAGCAGAGCTATTAAACAGTTCTATTTATTTTCATTAACTTCATGAATATAGAAGCTTGTTTTTTCTTCTAAGCTCTTGAGGTAAGCTTCTTCGTAATCGTAAAGTGGTGTTGGATACTTACCATCAAAGTAAGCTACACACAAACCACCATTTGGCGCATCTGTATCAAGACCGATTGATTCAATCAAACCGTCAATTGACAAGTAAGTCAAGCTATCAGCACCGATAATCTCACAAACTTCATCTTTAGTGTGGTTAGCTGAAATCAATTCACGACGATTTTGAATATCGATACCGTAGAAACATGGGTATTTCAATTCTGGACTACCGATTGCCACATGAACTTCTGTCGCACCAGCTTCACGAAGCAAACGAACGATACGGCGTGATGTAGTTCCACGCACGATAGAATCATCAACCATGACCACACGCTTACCTTTAACAACACCAGATACGGCTGAGAGCTTCATGCGAACACCTTGCTCACGCAACTCTTGTGTCGGTTGAATGAAAGTACGTTGTGTGTACTGATTTTTCACCAAGCCCATTTCATTTGGGAGACCTGATTCTTCAGCAAATCCCATCGCTGCTGAAAGTGATGAATTCGGTACACCAACAACAATATCAGCTTCATGTTGAAATTCCTGTGCCAAACGTTTCCCCATATTTTTACGAGCCGTGTGAACATTGACACCATAAATATCACTGTCAGGACGTGCAAAATAGATATATTCCATTGAACAGATAGCAAGCTGTGTATCGTTTGTGTAAGTGTCATATTGAATGCCATTGTCATCAATGATAACAAGTTCTCCTGGTTTTACATCACGAACCCATTTAGCACCAACCACTTCAAAGGCACACGTTTCGCTTGATACTACCCAAGCACCATTTGCCATTTGCCCAATTGACAACGGACGAAAACCATTTGGGTCAAGTGCAGCAATCAATTTATCTTCTGTCATCAAAAGATAAGCAAAGCCACCTTTGACAGTGTTCAACGCTTCTTTGACTTTACCGATAAACTCAGGATTAGGGCTACGGCGAATCAAATGCATTAGAATTTCAGTATCTGATGAGGCATTGAAAATCGCTCCTTCATCTTCAAGTTCTTTTTTTAATGATACGGCATTTGTCAGATTACCATTGTGGCAAAGACCAAATTGTTCATCTGTAAAGTTGTAAAGAAATGGTTGAATATTATTAATAGACGCAGAGCCAGCAGTCGCATAGCGAACGTGACCAATAGCTGCAGTTCCTGTTAATTTTTCCAAATCAGCAGGATTTTTAAATACTTCTGAAAGAAGACCAGTATTACGGTGCTGAAGAAGTTTGCCGTTATCGTTTGTGACGATACCAGCTCCTTCTTGACCGCGGTGTTGAAGACTGTGGAGCCCAAAATAAGTCACTTGAGCTGCTTGAGGATGCCCCCAAATCCCAAAAACACCACATTCTTCATTTAGAGATTTAACTTCGTATATCATTATTTTTATTACCTAGAACTAAATTATAAGGAATTTTTTCTCCTTTTGATAAGTTGACAAAAGAGGCTGAGACAAGCCTCAGATCTCTTGCCTATGTATTTGTATTTAGAATTTCAAGACGAAATCGCAGTCATGTCATTTCTATAAAATATATTTTTAAAAATAGTATTACCCTTTAGTAAAATATTCAACGGCGCTACGGAACAAGTGTTGGTCTTTATTTCCTGGAATATTTTGGAAAAGACCGTCTTCGTAACGTTCTGAATGTCCCATTTTACCAATAATTTGACCGTTCTTACTTGTGATACCTTCAATCGCATTAACAGAACCGTTTGGATTGTATTTAGAATCCATACTTGGTTTACCGTCAAAGTCAACGTATTGGCTGAAGATTTGTCCATTATCACGAAGTTCTGCAAATTCTTCATCTGTTACGACGAATTTACCTTCACCATGTGATACTGGAATAGCATGAACGTCACCCACTTCAACACCTGCAAGCCAAGGTGAATTCGTATTGGCAATACGTGTTTCAACCATTTTCGCCACGTGTTGGTTAGCATCATTGTAGAAAAGAGTTGGGCTTGTTTCAGTCGCATCTTCAAAGTTACCGTATGGAAGCAGACCTGATTTCACAAGGGCTTGGAATCCATTACAGATACCGATAATAAGACCGCCTTTTTCAATAAAGCTGTCAATAGCTGCGCGGACTTTTTGGCTCAACAAGATGTTGACAATGAATTTAGCCGAACCGTCTGGTTCATCAGCAGCTGAGAAACCACCTGCAAAGAAGATGATATTAGCTTTGCTGATATTGTCAACCATTGTGTCAACAGATGCTTCAATAGCTGCTTCATCAAGTGTCACAAATGGTACCAAGTTAACTTTTGCACCTGCTTGTTCAAAGACTTTAGCTGAATCGTACTCTGAGTTTGTACCAGGGAATACTGGGATGTAAACCAATGGTTCAGCAACTTTTTCACTTGCTTTAATCACTGCATCCGAAGCAACTGCTGGAACATCTTCAAGTTTTGTACTCTGTTCAAATTCAGTTGGATAAACATCTTCAAGTTTGCCCTCAAAGGCTGACAAAAGTTTATCGCCTGCAAGGTTGACACCATTGACAGCAAGTGTAAAGTCAGCTGTTGTTTCACCGATTTTGCTAACTTCAGCAATTTCTTCAGTAGAGGTAAAGATAAAGCCACCGAGTTGTGCTGTCAAGCTAGTTGCAAGCTCTCCCAATTCTACTTTAGCTCCGATATGGTTACCAAAAGCTGCAAGTGCCAAGCTTTCAATCACACCACCATATTTAACAGCTGAAGCTGATGTGATATGGTGTGCTTTTTGAATCGCTTCAAATTTAGCAAAATTAGCTTTAATCAAATCAAAATCAATCTCTTGTGAAATAGCTTGCCCTGGAATGTAGTAAATGTATTCATCTGCTGCTTTAAATTCTGGCGAAAGAACATTACGACTATCAGCTGTTGTCACACCAAAAGCAACCAATGTTGGTGGTACTGTCAATTCTTCAAATGTACCAGACATTGAGTCTTTACCACCAATTGATGGTAAACCAAGTTGCAATTGCGCTTCGATTGACCCAAGAAGGGCTGAGACTGGTTGTCCAAAGCGTTCAGCTTGTTTACCCATACGTTGGAAATATTCTTGATAAGAGAAGCGTGCTTTAGACCAATTCGCACCTGTTGCCACCAAACGCGCTGTTGCTTCGATAACAGCATAAGCTGCACCATGATATGGTGACCATTCAGCAATATAAGGGTTGAACCCTTGTGCCATAACTGACGTTGTTGTTGTTACACCGTTTTGAACAGGAAGTTTTTGAACTGAACTTTCTGTTGGTGTGATTTGATAACGACCACCAATCGGATGATTAACCGTTGAACGACCAACAGAGCTATCAAAGATGGTTTGTAAACCTTTTTGACTAGCGTGATTAAGGTCAGAAAGAACATTTACAGTATCAGATTCAAGTGTCGCAGCTGAAGTGGTACGTTGTTCTGGCATGTCAACTTGACTGTCAACAACATTAGCATCAACCACCACGCGCACACCGTTTGTATCAAGGAAACGACGTTCAATATCAACGATTGTTTGATCATTCCAAGTCATAACAAGATTTGGTTTTTCAGTAACTGTGGCAACCACTACCGCATCAATATTTTCTTTATGACATTCTGCCACGAAATCCTCAACATCTTTCGGACAAACCACGACAGCCATACGTTCTTGTGATTCAGAAATGGCAATTTCAGTTCCATTAAGTCCTTGGTATTTCAAAGGCACTTTGTCAAGATCGATTTCAAGACCGTCAGCTAATTCACCAATTGCCACACAGACACCACCAGCACCAAAGTCGTTTGATTTTTTTATGAGGCGAGTCACATTACCATTACGGAAAAGACGTTGAATTTTACGTTCTTCAATGGCATTCCCTTTTTGTACTTCTGCACCAGCTGTTTCAACAGATTCAACCGTTTGAACTTTAGATGAACCAGTTGCACCACCGACACCGTCACGACCAGTTTTACCACCGAGGAGAATAATCACATCACCAGCTTCTGGTTTCTTACGAACAACATTTCCCTTAGGAGCTGCACCAACAACGGCACCGAGTTCCATACGTTTAGCGACGAATCCCGGGTGGAAATATTCTTTAACATAAGTTGTAGCAAGACCGATTTGGTTACCATATGAAGAATAACCATGTGCCGCTGTTTTAGAAATCACTTGTTGTGGCAATTTACCAAGACGTGTTTCTGAAATTGGTGTTGTAATATCACCAGCACCTGAAATACGCATCGCTTGATAAACATAAGAACGTCCTGACAATGGGTCGCGGATTGCACCACCGATACACGTTGCGGCACCACCAAATGGTTCAATTTCCGTTGGGTGATTGTGTGTTTCATTCTTGAACATCAAAAGCCATGGTTCTTTAACACCGTTCACATCAACTTCAATTTCAACAGAACATGCGTTAATTTCGTCTGACACTTCCATATCGTCCAAGCGACCATTCGCACGTTCATAACGACCAAAGATTGTCGCCATGTCCATCAATGTTTGTGGCTTTTCAGAACGTCCAAGTTCATCACGCATAGCAATATATTTATCATAAGTTGCCTGTAATTGTTTTTGGAATTTAGACGCTGAGAAATCAAGATGTTTAAGCTCAGTTTCGAAAGTTGTGTGGCGGCAGTGGTCTGACCAATAAGTATCCAAAACTTTCAATTCTGTTTCCGTTGGCACGCGCCCAATTGATTTGAAGTACTCTTGGATAAAGACAAGGTCATCAACCTCCATCGCCAAACTTTGTTCAGCTTTATAATCAGCAAATTCAGTCGCTGTATAAGTCTTGAAGAAATCAAGATTTGGAATCGTTTTGTCTGATTCTGAAAATGCCTGTGACGCAATTCCTGTTGTAATATCTTTAAAACGAGAATCTACTGGATTAAGAAGATAATTCTTAACCGCATCAAGTTCAGCAATATCAATATCCTTGTTAACAAGATAAAGTTGAGCCGTATTAACTGTTACATCATTACTACTGCCAAGAAGAAGCAATGCTTCTTGTGATGACGCTGCACGTTGGTCAAATTGACCCGGAAGTGATTCAATGGCAAAGAAGGCATAGTTAGCAAGTTCAGCAACCACATCACTCTCATCCAAAATATTATCCGTTACTTGTTCAGAAAAAATGTGTTTTTCAGCACGTTCGAAAAGCGAATCTGCTAAATTAAAAACATCGTAAACTTGAATAATGCGTAAATCAGTTAAACTTGTTAATTGAAGATTGTGTTTGAGTTCTTTAACAAGCGCCTGAGCCTTAATGTTAAAATTTGATTTTTTCTCAACGAAAATTCGTTTATTCATTTTTTACCCTTTTTAGAATTCTTCTTTCTACTTAATTAGAAATCACAGTTTTTAGTTAAGCCCTTTGAGTTTTTCAAGGACAACTTCGTAAACATCTGTCAAACTACCTAAATCACGACGGAAAACATCTTTATCCATGTGATGACCTTCAGCATCCCAAAGACGGCAGTTATCTGGTGAAAATTCATCCGCAAGAATAATTTTGCCATCTTTGTCTTTACCAAATTCCAATTTGAAATCAATCAAATTAAGACTAATTTGACTGAACCAATCTTTCAAAAGGTCATTAATACGACGTGTTTCTGCTTTGATATAAGCAATATCTTCATCACTTGCAATACCAAGGAATTTTACGTGTTCATCATTGATAAATGGGTCATCCAAATCATCATTTTTGTAGTAAAATTCAACGATTGGAGTATCTAATTTGATTCCTTCTTCAACACCAAAGCGTTTTGAGAATGAACCTGCAGTAACATTACGCAAAACAACTTCAAGTGGAACAATATCAACTTTTTTATTTAATTGTTCGGTTTCTGACAATTGTTTAACAAAGTGAGTCGCCACACCTGCTTCATTCAATTTCGTAAAAATTAAAGATGAGATTTGATTGTTAAGAACGCCTTTACCTTTAATAGTCTCTTTACGAGCACCATTAAGCATTGTCGCTTGGTCTTTATAGACTGAAACAATCAAATTCTCATCTTCTGATGTAGTGTAAATATCTTTTGCTTTTCCCGTATAAATAAGTTGCCGTAACATGTTTTTGTTCGCCTTTCGCTTTTATTCTACTAAATTTTAACATATGATGTTACCAAATTCAACATTTAGCAGACTTTTTAACGAAATAAAAATAAAAACGTTCGAAATTAACGAACGTTTTTGATTAATTTACGCAATCATAGAGATATTCCATCATTTCTCCCATACATTTCATGTTTTCAACATCTTCATCAGGGATTTCCAAACGAAACTCATCTTCTAAATTAATGATGAATTCCATCAAAGCAATTGAATCAACTCCCAAATCATCATGAAGACTTGTAGTTTGTGTAATCTTCATATCTGGTTTATTCATTTGCTCCTTAATGATGAAACTAATCCTTTTAAAAATAGCCTCTTTTGTCGTTTCATCCTCCCTTTTCATTAGTCTTTTGGTGTGAATGCTTCAACCAATTGACCAACAACATTTGTATCTAACATCTTACGAGCTTGTCTAATAGTATAGTAAACAGCTTGCGCATCACTTGAACCATGGCATTTCACAACAGGTGCTTTAAGACCAAAAAGAACCGCACCACCTGCACTTGAATAATCCATAGTATCTTTTAGACTATACAAACTATCTTTTAATAGAAGGGCTCCTAATTTAGCTTTCCATCCACCTGATTTAATAGAAGATTTCAAGCTTCCCATAATATTAAGAGCAGTTCCTTCCATTGTTTTTAAGACAGCGTTTCCCGTGAAACCATCCGATACCACAACGTCTGCAACATCATTCATCAAATCACGCGCTTCAACATTTCCGACAAAGTTCAAAGAAGCATCTTCTACTAATAGCGCATAAGCTTCTTTATGAAGTGGATCACCTTTCGTTACCTCAGTTCCGTTATTAAGCAAACCAACACGTGGCTTAGTAATATCACGAACATTCTTCGCATAAAATGACCCTAAAATAGCATACTGATGTAAATGTTTAGGGGTATTCTCAGCATTAGCCCCAAGGTCCAACATATCATACCCTTTACCATCGAGTGTTGGCAAAGTGGACATAAGCCCTGGACGATCAATACCTTTAATACGCCCAACAACGAATAGCCCTGCCGCAAGGAGCGCACCTGTATTCCCTGCTGAAATGACAGCATCTGCTGTTCCTTCTTTTACAGCTTGTGCCCCAAGTACCATGCTAGCTTTCTTCTTACGACGAATAGCTTTAGCTGGTTCATCATCTGAATTAATTTTTTCTTCTGTATGAATAATTGAAACACGCTCTGTTGCAGTCAAATACTCTTTTATCTTAGATTCATCTCCATAAAGTTGAATTTCAATATCTGAGAATTCTGCTAACGCACGATTAACTCCTTCGATAATAGCTTTAGGGGCATTGTCGCCACCCATAGCATCAACAGCAATTTTTTTCATATCAATTTTTTCCTCACAAAACATTATCACTTCATTATAGCATGATTCCCAATTTTTTTCAGTTCCAGAAAATATCACAATACCTTTTCAAAAAGATGTCTTCTCAATGACACACCTCTAAATAAAAAGCTGTCAGTGCTCACTCTACAAATCAAGCAGCACTAACAACCATTATTTCATAATATTTCCCCAAGCCCCTAAATCATCAATGAATTTTTTACTTTTCAAACGAAGACCGACATAATTATCATAAATATCATCAATAAATAAACGCAATTTTTGTTTCATCTCAGGCTTAACTGAAATCGTCTTTAATTCATCAAAATGAATGGCTTGAAATTGGTCCACCAGGTACAGCACATTCGGATCAAGATGACTACGATAATCATCTTTACCATAATGCTCTGGACAAAGCAGACCAGAATATTTGTGCGAAAAGTCAAAGGGCAATCCAGCCCGATGACAAAAAGCACACTCATGAAAATTAAGACTAACACCAAATCGTTCTAAAAGTTGAATCTCAAAAATATTAGTCAAAATTTCGTAGTCAAGTCCCTCTTCCATTAAGGAAAGCGTCTTATTAACAAATGCAAACAACTGCAGGTCTGCCACACCATCTGGCACAGCTGCATCCGCCAATGCTGTCACATAAGAAGCATAGGACAACTTAAACAAATCTGCATTAATTTCCTTAAAAGACTCAACTTCCTTATAATCTTCAACGAAAGACAGACCTGTATCATTAATTTTTAAAATAAATTTTGCCACCGTTAACGGCTGAATAACAGAATTAAACCGAGATTTACCAGCATGTTTAACAAAAAACATATGCTTTCCATTGGTTTCTGTAAAAATTTTGACTAGCTTATCATCCTCACGATAATTACGATTATAGAGGACAAGACCATAAGTTTCCTTAGTTTGCATGTTCTTCCATAAATTCTTTCAAGCGTTCCATCGCTGTTGTGATTGTTTCCATGCTAGCCGCATAAGAAAGACGTAGATAACCCTCACCATACTTACCAAAAGCCACACCAGGAATGAAAGCAACTGCTTTTTCACGCGCAAAATCTTGACAGAACTTAAACGAATCTTGTTCATAACCAGCAGGAATTTTCGCAAAAATGTAAAAAGCACCGTCTGGTTTAATAATCTTAAAGCCAAGAGCAGACATCTTATCAATAATATAATCACGACGTTTGATATATTCAACTTTCATCGGTAGTGCATCATCTTTACCAGCAGAAAGAGCTTCAATCGCAGCAAATTGAGTCATTGTCGCAGCAGCCGTTACCAAATATTGGTGACTCTTAATCAACTGTGCTGTGAAAATAGCTGGCGCAAAAATCAAACCAATTCGCCAACCAGTCATAGCATGAGATTTTGAAAGCCCATTAATCAAAATCGTTTGCTCTGGAAGATATTCAGCAATTGACACATGCGGTTCATCATTATAAGTCAATTCAGAATACACTTCATCTGAGATAACAAAAACATCATATTTTTTAAGAACATCAGCCAAAGCCTTAATTTGCTCACGTGAATAAGTCACACCAGTTGGATTAGTTGGATAATTAAGTAAAACTGCTTTTAATTTATCACCTTGTTCCAAAATCGCTTTTTCAAGCATTTCTGGTGTCAATACGAAATCATTTGCCGTTGTATCAATTTCAACAATTTCAGCACCAACAAGATTTGCAATTGGCTCATACCCAGGATAAGCTGGCGCTGGCAAAAGAACCGTATCACCTTGTTCCAAAATCGCTGTCAAAGTCGCTGACAAAGCTTCCGTTGCACCAATCGTAACCAAAATTTCATTGTCAGGATTGTAAGACAAATTGTATTTTGACTTCACAAAATCTGCAGCAGCTTGGCGAAGCGCTGGCAACCCTGCCATACCAGTATAATGTGATTGATTCGCATCAATAGCCGCTTTGCCAGCTCCTTTTACATGGTCAGGAGTTGTAAAATCAGGCTCACCCAAAGTTAACTTCATAATCCTTGGCACGTCTGAAATTGATTGGTCAAATTGACGAATCAATGATACTTCGATTTTATCTAAGTTTTTATTAAAACGGTTTGTTAAACTCATAGTCTCACCTCAAAATCTAATTACATCTATTATACATAAAATTCAGATAATTAAACAGCCTTTTTAGACTTATCCACAGCTCTATCTTTAAAAAGATTTTATTAAATTATCCACATGTTAATATTGTCCAAAATAATTTAAACAGAAAAACCGTCAGGCAAAAATCCAACGGTTTTTAACATGAAAGCTAATAAAAGTCGTCTTATTTAGCAGTTCCCATTTCAAATAATGGTGACAAAGAACGTTTTTCGTGAATACGAGTAATTGCTTCAGCAATTAATTCAGCGATTGAAATTTGTTCAATCTTGTCAATCAAACGTTCTTCTGGAAGATAGATAGTATCCAAAACAACCAATTTTTGAATAGCTGATTTTTCAATATTTTCAAGTGCAGGACCAGAAAGAACAGGGTGAGTACATGATGCATACACCGCTGTTGCACCAGCTTCAGCAAGAGCATCCGCTGCGTGACAAATAGTACCTGCCGTGTCAATCATATCATCAATCAAGATACATTTTTTACCTTTAACATTACCAATGATGTTCATAACTTCACTGGTATTCATTTTAGTAACACTACGACGTTTATCAATGATAGCAATCGGTGTTTGGAGGAATTGTGCCAATTTACGAGCACGTGTCACACCACCATGGTCAGGACTAACAACAACAACATCGTCTCCAACCAATCCATGACGATCAAAGTAATCAGCGATCAATGGAGCACCCATCAAATGATCAACTGGAATATCAAAGAACCCTTGAATTTGAGCGGCGTGCAAATCAACAGTCAAAAGACGATCAACTCCTGCAACTTCAAGCATATTAGCTACTAATTTAGAAGTAATCGGTTCACGTGAACGAGCTTTACGGTCTTGACGAGCATAACCATAGTAAGGAATAACCACACTAATTTTTTCAGCACTAGCACGTTTAAGCGCATCAACCATAATCAAGATTTCCATCAAGTTATCGTTAACTGATGAGCTAGTTGACTGCAAAATAAAGACATGGTCGCCGCGAATTGATTCTTCAATGTTTACTTGGATTTCACCATCAGAAAATTGACGAACAGTTGATTTTCCGAGTTGAATTCCCATAGCTGAAGCTACTTTTTCTGCTAATTCTTTGTTTGACGATAAGGCAAACAATTTTAAATCAGAATAAGACATGATTTCCTCCAAAGTTTTTATCCTATACCATTTTAACGTTTTTTCAAGTATTTTTCAATGACAAATCCGTTAAATCCCTATAAATACAAGGAAATCCGAGTAAAAAGAAAAAAGAGAAGGAAAATTCCTTCTCAAATATTTATTATTGATAGATGTAGTAAACAGTTCCGCCACCCCAAGTTGATGAAGTTGGGTTGAACCATCCACGGTAGTTACCGATTGATGAGTTACCAGCATAGTTAGCTTCCATAACTTGGATGTTAGTTGAGCTTTGAACAGCTGTTACGTATGCAACGTGTCCATAACCACCATCGTACGGCCATACAGCTACTGCACCAGCTTGTGGTGTAGTACCTACAGAGTGACCGGCAGCTCGTGCGCTAGCAATCCATTGGTTAGCATTACCCCAATAGTTACCAACCCATGAAGCAAGTGATTTAACACCCCAAGTACATTGACCTACTGGGTAAGTGTTACCTGCTGTGTTAGTAGTTGGTGTTACTGAAGATGGTTTAACAACTGATGATGAAGTTGAAGCAGCTGGTTTAGCAGCAGTTTGTGCTGGTGCTGCTTGAGCTGGAGTTGAAGCTTGAGCTGAAGTATCTGTAGTTGCTGTACCATTTTGAACAGCAGCTTGTGCTTGTGCTACAGATTCAGCTTGTGCTTGTGCTACAGATTCAGCTTGTGCTTCAGCAGCAGCCTGTGCTGCTTGTGCTTCAGCAGCAGCTTGTTCAGCAGCTTCTTTTTGAGCTACTAAGCTTGCTTTTTCATCTTCTGCAGTTGCTAATTGAGCTGACAAGTTCAATTGAGCTGCTTCCAATTCAGCTTGTTGTGTTGTCAAAGCTGCTTGGTTTTGGTCAATAGTTGCTTTATTAGCAGCTACTGTATTGATAGCTTCTTGGTTTTCAGCTTGTTTTTGTTCGATAGCAGCTTTATCTGCTTCTTGTTGTTCCAACATTTTTTCGTTTGCAGAAACAACTTCACGAACAGCAGCTACACGATTAATAGCATCTGAAATTGATTTAGAATTCAGGATAGTATTAATGTAGCTTGTAGCTGTGTTAGTTTTTTGAGCACTGCGTGCTTGTTTTTTCAAAGATTCATTACGAGCAACAATCTTGCTTGAAAGAGCTTGAATTTCTTCGCCCAATTTTTGAGATTCTGCTTCGAGTTGAGCGTTTTGTGCTCCCAATTCAGCTTGTTGTGATTGAAGTGAAGTCACTTGTTCTTGAAGAGCATCAACTTGACTTTGAGCAGCTGCTTGCTCAGATGTAAGATTACTGATGACCGCATCTTGTGCAGTGATTTGTGTGTCATAATCATCCGCATTTACTGTAGTGGCTGCCGTTCCAAGTGTTACACCACTGACAAGAACAGCTGATAAAATTCTTTTTTTCATATAAATTAAACTACTCCTTTTTTGATAAGACATTATTATTTTACCAAAAAATCACGCAATTAATATTACGTGATTGTTACATTTGTGTTTTGTTCTGGTAATCTAACTTTCCAAAAATACTTTTTTAAACACTTTTCGGAAGATTAAGTACATAAGAATATTGTAGATAAGAGTTGGTGCAAAGCAATAAGCTATAAAATAGGTCATTGACATCGTTGTCATTCCAAGTAGAATAGCTCCTAATTCCCCAATAATTTCAAACAAAAACAAAACAATAATATAAAAGATTAATGTTTGAAAATTGCTCACAAAGAAATTTTTACTAATTTTACTAGTAAAAATGACTAGAATCGGTAGCAAAAAGATAACTAAACCAATTCGGTTTAAATAGTAAATATCAAATATCCCACCCAAAACAAGCGAGCTGATAAACATAAAATATTTATTCTTATCGTGATAAAAGTACAAAACAGCTAATAGCAATAAATGACTAGAAACCGTCAAATGATAAGAAAATATCGAACTCGCTAAAAAAGATAGTTGTCCATCAATTAACATTAATAGGAAAAGTAACAATAGTAAAAAATACTTATTTTTATAAAATTTCACTTTAATCACCAACAATTGTTACATAAGAAATATCAGAGAAGTCTGCTGTCGGAGTCACATAGACAACACGCTCCAAACTTTCTGAACTATTTTTTACACTAGAAACCGTACCGACAGAAATATTGGCAACAGTATCTCCATCTAGCCCACTCGTTACAACACTATCTCCTTCTTCAATATCCACAGAAGAATTTAAATTTGTAATTACAAAACATTTTTTATCCGAATCATAAGATTCCAATAAACCATAAACTTCTGCTGAAGAGGTCGCAATCTTAATTGGAATATTAAAATCTGAACCGTTTGATAAAAGTGTTATACTCGAAGTCGTAGAATCCACATCAGATACCGTACCGATTAGACCACCACCCGATAAAGCCAACATTTTTTTCGTTATATTATTCTTCTTTCCTAGCTTAACAGTTAACGAATCATACCAAGAAACGGGACTTCGGACAATAACCTTTCCAGTAGCTGAAAATTGAGAAGTAATTGATGATGAAGCTCCAATCTCACCATTAAGCTCTTCATTTTCTTCTTTTAAAGAAGCAATTAATTCACTTTGATCCTCAAATTCTGCAACTTTTTGCTTTAATTCCTTGTTCTCAGAATACGTATTAAAAAGATCTCTAATTTCCTCATTAGCAGAATCTAAGAAACGAAAAGGAGCAGAAACCACGGAATCCACGCGAGCAACAACGCTCCTTATAGGGGAAGAGATTGCAGAAACCACCCCAGAATTTCTAAATAAAAAAGCTAAAGACATGCCCAAAAGCAATAAAATCAATACCGCAAAAAAAACAAAACGAGAGATTCTTAATTTTTTCAAGATTTTGCACCAACTATCCTAGAATATAAAAAATAAAACGAGATATCCAAAGATAATCTCGCTTCAAAATAGCACGGAGAATAAGGGATTCGAACCCTTGCGCCAGTTACCCGACCTAACGATTTAGCAAACCGTCCTCTTCAGCCTCTTGAGTAATTCTCCATTCCATGTATGGGCACAAGTGGACTCGAACCACCGACCTCACGCTTATCAGGCGTGCGCTCTAACCAGCTGAGCTATGCGCCCATGAAAGTTGGAATAACCAAAATATAAATAAAAGCGGGTGACGAGAATCGAACTCGCGACAACAGCTTGGAAGGCTGTAGTTTTACCACTAAACTACACCCGCATAATAAAATATAAAACTAATGGCGCGAGACGGAATCGAACCGCCGACACATGGAGCTTCAATCCATTGCTCTACCAACTGAGCTACCGAGCCTTCTATTGCGGGAGCAGGATTTGAACCTACGACCTTCGGGTTATGAGCCCGACGAGCTACCTAGCTGCTCCATCCCGCGTCAACAATATTAAAGGAGGATGTGGGATTCGAACCCACGCACGCTTTTACACGCCTGACGGTTTTCAAGACCGTTCCCTTCAGCCGGACTTGGGTAATCCTCCAAATTATAATATATTAAAACACATGGACCTTGTAGGACTCGAACCTACGACCGCTCGGTTATGAGCCGAGTGCTCTAACCAGTTGAGCTAAAGGTCCAAAATCATCCATAATATCTTATAGCGGCGAAGGGGATCGAACCCCCGACCTCCCGGGTATGAACCGGACGCTCTAGCCAGCTGAGCTACACCGCCATCAATCGGGAAGACAGGATTCGAACCTGCGACCCCTTGGTCCCAAACCAAGTGCTCTACCAAGCTGAGCTACTTCCCGAAATATGCACCCTGCAGGATTCGAACCTGCAACCGCCTGATTCGTAGTCAGGTACTCTATCCAGTTGAGCCAAGGGTGCATCTTATTAAATTTTCTGCCGAGGACCGGAATCGAACCGGTACGAAAGTTACCCTTCGCAGGATTTTAAGTCCTGTGCGTCTGCCAGTTCCGCCACCCCGGCCTCTACAAGCGAACGACGGGGTTCGAACCCGCGACCCCCACCTTGGCAAGGTGATGTTCTACCACTGAACTACGTTCGCATAAAGAGTATCCTATGCCGGCTACATGACTTGAACACGCGACCCTCTGATTACAAATCAGATGCTCTACCAACTGAGCTAAGCCGGCTA
>CAKPVT010000010.1 GCA_934196125.1 uncultured Streptococcus sp.
ACAGCGCTGAACTAAGTATAAAACAAATCTAAAAAATAATTAAAGAAAGGGTTTATACTAGCGGGAGCTACCCGCTAGTATAAATATAAGAAATGATGTCTTTACCAAATTGTCCACAATGTAACTCTGAGTATGTTTACGAAGATGGTTTATTACTAGTTTGCCCAGAGTGCGCTTATGAATGGAATCCAAGCGATTCAGTTGAAGAAGAAGGCTTGGTTGTCCTTGATAGCAACGGTACACGTCTTGCTGATGGAGATAGCGTTACTATCGTGAAAAATCTAAAAGTAAAAGGTGCACCAAAAGACCTTAAACAAGGTACTCGTGTGAAAAACATTCGTCTTGTTGAAGGTGACCACAACATTGATTGTAAAATTGATGGTTTTGGTGCAATGAAATTAAAATCAGAGTTTGTTAAAAAATTGTAATGATTGAAAGCTAGACGAGATGTCTAGTTTTTTAGTTTGATGACGATTTTTGGAAAAATTTTTAAGCAGAGACTAGTCAGCAAATGTCTGTTATTTTTATACTTTTTATGTAAATATATTCTCAGATATATTCAAACCGTCTGAAATTTTGGTATAATAGAAGCAAATTCTATTTAGGAGATCACATGTCATATATTTTACAAGTTCTGCCAAGCTTGTTAGATGGCGCTAAGGTAACTTTGCAAGTTTTCTGTATTGTTATTATTTTGTCAATACCGTTTGGTGCTGTCTTGGCTTTTTTGATGCAGATTAAATTCAAACCATTACAATGGTTGTTGACGTTATATGTTTGGATTATGCGTGGAACACCATTGCTATTGCAATTAATTTTCTTCTACTACGTGTTGCCGAGTGTTGGTGTTGTAATGGATCGCTTGCCAGCAGCTATTTTAGCGTTCACGTTGAATTACGCAGCTTATTTTGCAGAAATTTTCCGCGGAGGTATTGCAGCCATTCCTAAAGGGCAATACGAAGCAGCTAAGGTTTTAAAACTAAATCAACTCCAAACGATTCATTATATTATCTTACCGCAAGTGTTCAAGATTGTTTTACCTAGTGTTTTCAATGAAATCATTAATCTTGTTAAAGATTCATCATTGGTTTACGTTCTTGGTGTGGGCGATTTGTTGCTTGCAAGTAAAACCGCAGCCAATCGTGATGCCACATTAGCACCGATGTTTGTTGCTGGAGCAATTTACCTATTAATGATTGGTGTGGTGACACTGATTTCAAAACAAACTGAGAAAAAATTTAATTACTATAAATAAGAGGTGACCAGATGTTAGAATTAAAAAATATTTCCAAACAATTTGGTCAAAAGAAGATTTTTGATCATTTTAATTTGACGGTTGAAGATGGCAAAATTTTATCTCTCGTTGGTCCTTCAGGTGGTGGAAAGACAACCTTGCTACGTATGCTTGCTGGACTTGAAAAAATTGATTCTGGGGAAATTATTCATAATGGTGAAGTCGTTCCTATCGACCATCTAGAGACACTTAATTTACTTGGTTTTGTTTTTCAAGATTTTCAGCTTTTCCCTCATTTATCTGTTTTAGATAATTTGATCTTATCGCCTGTAAAAACAATGGGAATGACAAAAGAAACAGCTAAAGAAAAAGCGGTTACCTTGCTTCAACGCCTAGGTCTTGGTGAATACGCTGATGCTTATCCGTATTCGTTGTCAGGTGGTCAAAAACAACGTGTGGCTTTGGCGCGTACCATGATGATTGACCCACAAATTATTGGTTATGATGAGCCAACATCAGCACTTGACCCAGAATTGCGTCAAGAAGTTGAAAAGTTGATTTTACAAAATCACGAAGCTGGCATGACTCAAATCGTTGTTACCCACGATTTACAGTTTGCAGAAAGCATTTCAGATCATATTTTAAAAATTAATCCAAAATAAAGAAAGTCTTACTAGGTGAGTTTATGAAATTCAAAGAAGTTCTTGTGGGCGTTTTGGCGCTTGTATCAACGCTAACTTTGGTGGCTTGTAGTTCTTCATCATCTAAAAAAGCGACGAGTACTGACCAATGGGACACTTACGTCAAAAACGGTGAGATTACTATCGGGTTTGATAATACATTCGTTCCCATGGGGTACGAGGATGAGGACGGAAGCAATGTCGGTTTTGATATTGATTTGGCAAATGCCGTCTTTAAAGAATATGGCATTACTGTCAAATGGCAATCAATTAACTGGGATATGAAAGAAATCGAGTTGAATAACGGAACCATTGATTTGATTTGGAACGGTTATTCAATCACAGATGAGCGTGCAGAAAAAATTCTCTTCACAAACCCATACATGGTTAATGAGCAGGTCTTGGTAACTAAAAAATCGTCAGGTATTACAATTTTTGCTGACATGAAAGACAAAGTTCTTGGTGCACAGTCAGGGTCATCTGGTTACGATGCGTTCACCTCACATCCAGAAGTGTTGAAGGACATTGTTTCTGGTGGCGATGCGACACAATACGAAACCTTCACACAAGCGCTTATCGATTTGAAAAATGACCGTATTGACGGTTTGTTGATTGATAAAGTTTACGCTAATTACTACCTTGAACAAGAAGGTGAACTTGATAACTACAATATCATTTCAAGTGAATTTGATGGTGAAGACTTTGCCGTCGGTGCTCGTAAAGCCGATAAGACACTTGTTAAGAAAATCAATCAAGCTTTTAAGAAGTTGTATCAAGACGGTACATTTCAAGAAATTTCAAACAAATGGTTTGGTGAAGATGTCGCAACAGACGACGTTAAAAACTAAACGAGGAATAGCAAAACTCTGAGGTTAGCCTCAGAGTTTTTGTTTATTATGATTTTGATAGATTTCTTGTTTAGTCAAAAGACTAGAACAGCATCTAGTCTTTTGCTTCAATATTAGAGTTATCGCTAATCGAGGTAATTTGGTGGAAAATAAGATGCCATTCTTCTTTACGACGCCAAATGCTGGTGTGTGATTTATGACCAAGCGTGTAAGTGATGAGTTTTGTTTTTTGGCTGATTGATGTCAGTTGAAAATCATCAAAATTGCTCATGTAATGTTTTTTACGGGAAATCATTTCCTCTTTTGAATAAGTTTTTCCGTCATCGTCAATAAGTGTAAAACTATCAGCTAGCAGATCTTCATAGTCTGGAGTTTTGGAAAGAATGATTTTTTCGTCTTTATAAAGTTTTTTATAAACAATTTCCCAAATTTCATCTTCAGGAATAGCAGCAGGTTCAACGTGAACATCGGTATCATACACCGAAAATTTCTGACTGAGCAATGTTTCAATCTGTTCGGTAATTTCATGGCTTTCGTAAACAGAAAGGTCTGGATTCATTTCGACGACAATATCAAGGTAAATATTACTTCCGTATGAACGCCCACGTTGAGATTTGACTGCGGTTACTTTAGGGATTTTTAAAATAGCTTCCTTGTATTTTTTAAGCTCTTTTTCATCGAAACCGTCTGATAAGCTAAAGGCGCTTTCCATAAAAATGTCATAAGCCGTTTTCAAGATAAAATAGGTAATGACAATGGCGGCAAGTCTATCAATGATAACAAGATTGAAAGAAGCGGCAACAATAGCAACAGATGTACCAATAGAAGTAACTGCATCAGAAAGATTATCCTTTGCAGCAGCAACCAGAGCGCTTGATTTCACCTTTTGTGATAGGCGTTTATTGTGAACATAAACACCATACATAATAATAGCTGAAATGACACCGACGATAGCCCCCTCTGGGTCAATGGTTGTGTGGCTTCCAGAAATGATTTTCTGAATTGTTTGAGACAGCACTTGGAAACCAACAATAAACATGATAAAGGATGTAATCAAACTCGCTAAATCTTCAATTTTCCAATGCCCAAAACGGTGTTCGGCATCCGCTGGCTTACTGGCTAAATGAAGCCCGATTAGCAGAGCGATATTTCCCAAAATATCAGACAAGTTGTTAAAACCATCGGCAATAAGCGATGATGAATTAAGCGTGTAACCTGCAATTAGCTTGGCGGCAGAAATCGTAAGATAGGCAATGATATTTACTATTGGACCACGTTTAGCTAACCGAAGATTCTCAGCTGGTGTTGGCATAAGCAATAACTCCTTTGAAAACGATAGTTATATCATAAAATCAATAATCGTTAAAATAAAATATTACTCTCTATTATACCATTAGTTTAAGCTTGTCACAAAGAAAATATGATAAAATCAACTATTTAGCGACGATAGCAAATTAAAAATCTGGAATTCATTCCAGATTTTTAATCAATGATTATCAAAATAATGTTTTGTTTCTTTAATAATAATTGGTGAAAGTGCTAGTAAGGCAATCAAATTTGGAATTGCCATAAGCCCGTTAACAATATCAGCGATAACCCAAATTGTTTCTAGGCTGATGTAGCCACCCAAAGCAACCATAGCAATAAAGACAATACGATAGACCGGGATAGCTTTGACACCAAATAAGAACTCAAAACAACGTTCTCCGTAGTAGCACCAACCAAGAATCGTTGTGAAGGCAAATAAAATCAAGCTAATAGTTAAGGCATAAACACCGAAGTTTCCAAAGACAGATGAAAATGCTGATTGCGTGAGCGTTGCCCCATTCAAATTACTTGACCAGCCACCAGTAACGATAATAGAAAGACCTGTTAAAGTACAAATAATAATGGTATCAATAAATGTTCCTGTCATAGAGACAAGCCCTTGTTCAACAGGTTCTTCCGTTTTAGCAGCAGCAGCGGCGATAGGTGCAGAACCAAGTCCAGATTCATTAGAGAAGATACCACGTGCAATCCCTGCTTGAATAGCTGTGACAACTGTTGCACCAGCAAAACCACCCGTAGCAGCTTTTCCAGTAAATGCTGAATGTAAAACTAATCCTAAACCTGGAATAATATGGTCAGAATGGAAGGCTAGGATTGTAAGGGTTGCTAAGATGTAAATAATTGCCATGAAAGGAACAATGTTTTCAGCTACCTTAGAGATAGATTGAATACCACCAAAGATGATAATACTAACTAGCACAGCTAAAACAAGACTGATTACTTTAGGTGAGCAACCAACGGTATTGTTAAGAGAATCTGTAATAGAATTAACTTGTGTAAATGTCCCAGAACCAAAAAGTGCCACCATAACACCAAAGATAGAAAAAGCAATAGCGAGTGGTTTCCAATGTTTACCCATTCCGTTTACGATGTAGTGCATTGGTCCGCCTGCGATGTCTCCGTTGGCATCTCTGGTACGGTATTTTATGGCAAGAACACCTTCGGCATATTTGGTTGCCATACCGAAGAAAGCAGCTATCCACATCCAAAATAACGCCCCAGGTCCACCTAACTTAATGGCAGTTGCGACTCCGACGATATTTCCAGTTCCGACGGTTGCTGCGAGAGCTGTTGCAAGAGCCGCAAAGCTTGAAATGTCTCCTTGACCGTTAGCCTCATCTGAAAAGATGAGTTTCAAGGCTTTTGGAAGTCGGAAAATCTGCAACAGACCTAAACGAGTAGAAAGGTAAATCCCTGTTCCGACAAGAAGAACAAGAAGTGGCGATCCCCAGACAAGGCTCTTCAAAGACGATAGAAAATCATACATAAGTAAAAACTCCTAATAATCATAGCACTTAAATCACTGGTTAAAAGATAAAACCAATTTTTTAACTATTAACCACTAAATGAGCACTAGTCTTTATCTATTTTTCGTATTTTCAGAAAAAATAGAATAATTTTAACTTATTTATTATATAGAGAGAAACGCCGTTTGTCAAATTGTCATCTGAAAAATCTATATCAATAAAGGATGTAAAAGGCTTGGTTAAGGGGAGTTACAAATCTTTGTCAGAACATAATTATCAAAAAGTTGAGCAAATGAAAAAGACTTCCTATTTCCCTAATAAATTCAGTTATCATAGGCTAAAAGTGCATTTATTTGGTAAATTATCGCAATAATAGTGGTATAGTATCATATTTCAATAACATAGTAATAGAAAACGCCTACATTTCTGGGTATAATACAAGAGTAAATCAATGTATGAGGTGACTATATATGACAAAACAATTTCCAGAAGGATTTTTGTGGGGCGGTGCAACAGCTGCCAATCAATTTGAAGGCGCTTGGAATGTTGACGGACGTGGTCCAGCGACATCGGATACAGCGCGTGCCGTTGCTCCAGAAGAACGCAAATCAATGGGAAGTGAATTTAATTCACCAATGACTCGTGCTAAATTGGATGCAGCTTTGAATGATAAAGAAGGGCTTTATCCAAAACGTTGGGGGTCTGATTTTTACCATCGTTATAAAGAAGATATCGCCCTTTATGCTGAAATGGGATTCAAGACTTTTCGTCTTTCTATTGCATGGTCGCGTATTTTTCCAAATGGTGATGATGCGACACCGAATGAAGCTGGTTTAGCTTTTTATGATAAGGTTTTTGATGAGCTTAATAAATACGGCATTGAGCCACTGGTTACTTTATCTCACTATGAATTTCCAATCCACTTGGTAACAGAATACGGTGGCTGGAAAAATCGTAAAGTGATTGATTTCTTTGTTCGTTATGCTGAAACGGTCTTTAATCGTTACAAAGATAAGGTCAAATATTGGTTGACATTCAATGAAATTAATATTATTGGTATGACTGGTTATTTATCAGGTGGGCTCTTGTTTGAAGATGGTAAATTGAACCTCCAAGATATGTATCAAGCAGCTCATCATCAGTTTGTAGCATCAAGTTTGGCAACAAAAATCGGTCACGAGATTAATCCTGATTTCAAGATTGGGTGTATGTTAGCGCGTATGCAAGCCTATCCTGCGACCTGTAATCCAGAAGATGTCATGGAAGAAATTAAAAAAGACCATGAAAATCTATTCTTCTCTGATGTTCAAGTTCGCGGAAAATACCCAGCATATGCCAAACGTTTCTTTAAAGAAAATAATATCGAATTAGAAATCGCAGACGGTGACCTTGAAATTCTTGAAAAATATCCTGTTGATTTCATGTCATTTTCATATTATATGAGTTCAATTGCTCGTAAGCAAAAAACTGGTGACCAAACAGCAGGAAATCTTATCCTAAGTGAACCAAATCCATATCTTGAAGTTTCTGACTGGGGATGGCAAATTGACCCTGTCGGACTCCGCATTACGCTTAACAATCTTTATGACCGTTACCAAGTACCGCTTATGGTTGTTGAAAATGGTCTAGGTGCTCTTGATACAGTAGAAGAAGACAGTTCGATTCACGACCAATATCGTATTGATTTATCTCCAATCACACGTCAAACAAATGTATGAAGCCATTGAGGACGGTGTTGATTTGCTGGGATACACTTGGTGGGGTTGTACAGACCTTGTTTCGGCGTCAACTTCTGAAATGTCAAAACGCTATGGTTTTGTTTACGTTGATGCTGACGACCAAGGAAACGGTAGCTTTGACCGCTCACGTAAAGATTCATTTTTCTTTTATAAAGATTTGATTGCAACACGTGGTGCTAATATTTTAAACGATTAATGATAATAAACTTAGTTGGGCTTTTTCAGCTGAGTTTATTTGCTAGGAAGGAAAATGATATAAATGGCAACAAAATTGTATTTGATGCGCCATGGCGAGACCTTATTTAATACACAAGGGCGGGTGCAGGGAGCTTGCGATTCGCCTCTAACAGATTTAGGTATTCAGCAAGCTCTTCTTGCCAAAGATTATTTTAATGAAAATAGCATTTGGTTTGATAGTGTTTATTCTTCAACGCAAGAACGAGCGACAGATACTGCTAAATTAGTATCTGGTCAATCACAAGTCACCCAATTAAAAGGCATCAAAGAGATGAACTTTGGTGAGTTTGAAGCTCAGCCTGAATTTCTTTTGCCTAAATTTAGAACAGGTGCTAATTCGTTTGAAGATTTGTTGGTGCCTTTTGGTGGCGAGGACATTGTAACTGTTGGTAAGCGGGCTTTGGACAGTATTCTTGAAGTGCTGGTAAACGATGATCATGCTGATAACATTTTAATGGTTAGCCATGGAGCAACGATGTGGGGCATTTGTCTGCAGCTCGGTATTCAATTTCCAGAGGGAATAGGCTTTTCAAATTGTGCTATTTGTGAGTTTCAATATCATCAAGAACAGTTAGAGTTGCAAAAACTGATTTTACCAACCAAGGCATTTAAGACATATTCATTTGAAAGGGATTAAAAATGGTTAAAACTTTTATGTAATGCGACATGGTCAAACGCGCTTTAATCTTCAAGGACGTATCCAAGGAGCTTGTGATTCTCCCTTGACTGAACTGGGAATTGAGCAAACAAAGTCTGCTAAACAACATTTTAAAGAAGAGGGCATTACGTTTACACGTGTCTATTCTTCGACGCAGGAACGTGCTTGCGATACTGCTGAATTAGCAACGGGGCGTACGGATTATATTCGTTTGAAAGGACTAAAAGAAATGGATTTTGGTTCTTATGAAGCGCACCAAGAATACCTCAATCCGCCATTACACCGTGAAGATGGTTCAGGTTACCGTGATTATTTTGTGGCTTATGGTGGGAATCCAATGTTCAAGTTTATAAACGAATGGCTAAGACCATTCGTGAGGTTTTAGAGCAAAGTAGTGACGGAGACCAACTCTTATTTGTCAGTCATGGTGCGGCAATAACCCAGTTTTACCGTCATGCTACGCTGAATCCGCCAGTTCCTAAGAAACGTCTGGCAAACTGTGCCATTTTCAAAATGACTTATGACGGTAAGGATATTATGGAGCAATCAATCTATAATCCAACAGAAAAAGAGTACATTTTTGAAAGGGAAGAGAATGACTAAGACTAAGACACTCTACTTAATGCGTCATGGAGAAACCTTGTTTAATCAACTTGGGTTAATTCAAGGCTGGTGTGATTCCCCCTTGATGACAAATGGCAAGCAGCAAGCTCAAGCAGCACGTGATTATTTTCATACTCATCATATTACTTTTGATGAGCTTTATTGTTCGACAGCAGAACGTTGTTCTGATACTTTAGAAATTGTGAGCGGACGTGCAGATTATACACGGCTAAAAGGTTTGAAAGAATTTAATTTTGGTCGAATGGAAGGAAAGCCAGAGTATTTACATCCGAATCGTGAGCCCAATCAAAAGGGACATGGTGATTTCTACCTAAAATACGACGGTGAAAGTGAAACGCAGGTAAGAGAACGGGTTAGTGATACTGTTTTTCGTCTAGTGTCGCAATCAGACGATGACGCAACGATTTTAGCAGTTAGCCATGCAGGTGCAATTATGAGCTTTTTTAGTGCTTTAAAATTAGAAAATCACCCTGAATTGCATTTTTTAAATTGTTGCATTTTTCATTACAGTATCACGGATGACACTTATGATTTAATTAGGATCATTGACCCCGTTAGTGGGCAAATTTATGATAAATAGTATTGTTAGCGAGGAATAGCAAAAAGCAGGTTAAAAGAAGTAGATGTTTCGTTTTTTCGATAAATTTTGATATGATATAATGAAAGCAACTGAAAATTAGGAGCTGTTATGAAATTCGAGAAAAAACAAGTCTATTATGTTGTACTTGCCTTTGTCCTTTGTTATGCTATCCAAGCTTATTGGAGTAATGGTGCATCAATTGTCGGAACGATTTATAAGGCAAGCTTTCCCTTTTTAATTGGTGCTGGGATTGCCTATATTGTCAACATTGTCATGAGCTTATATGAGATGCTCTACACGCGCGTTATCAAAAATAGAATACTCTTGAAAGCCAAACGTGCGATTTCGATGATTTTGGCATACTTGACCTTTATTTTATTGATTAGCTGCCTTTTTTCGATTGTCCTGCCTGATTTGATTTCAAGCATCAATTCTTTGCTGAAGATTGATACGACCGGCGTTGCTAATTTTATTAAAGAAGTTAGTGACAATAAGGCTATCAAAGAATTACTTGATTATTTTGGAAATTCATCTGATATTACTTCAACCTTTTCAGAGTATAGTCAGCAAATTTTAAATCAAGTGCTGTCCGTTTTAACAGGGATTTTGACGTCGGTTAGTACGATTGCTTCAACTGTTTTAAATGTCTTTGTTAGCTTGGTCTTTTCAATTTATGTTTTGGCAAGCAAAGAACAATTGGGGCGTCAGTTTAATCTTTTGATTGATACCTATCTTGGCAAATACGCCGAAAAAGTTCACTATGTCCTAGACATTTTGCACCAACGTTTTCACGGTTTCTTTGTTGGTCAAACGCTAGAAGCGATGATTTTGGGGAGCTTGACAGCAGCAGGAATGTTTCTGTTTAGTTTCCCCTACGCCGCAACAATCGGTATTTTGGTTGCATTTACGGCATTAATTCCTGTTATTGGTGCTTATATTGGAGCGACCATTAGTTTTATCTTAATCGCCACACAATCTGCTTCACAAGCGTTTCTCTTTTTAGTTTACTTGATTGTTTTACAACAATTTGAAGGGAATGTCATTTATCCACGTGTCGTTGGTGGTTCAATTGGGTTACCAGGTATGTGGGTCTTAATGGCAATCACAATCGGTGGTGCTTTATGGGGTATCCTTGGAATGTTAGTAGCTGTACCTTTGGCAGCAAGTCTTTATCAAATCATTAAAGACAACGTTGCTAAGCGCCAACAAGCAAACTTAGATAACTGAGATAACATGGATACAATCAATTTACTCTTTTCAATCGATGATGGCTATGTTTCGCAATTTATGGTCACGCTATATTCGATTTATCAAAATAGTAGCAATCATAACCTAGCAGTTTATGTCTTACAAAAGCAATTGTTAAAAAAGAATGATGATATTTCGGAATTCTGTCAAAAACTAGGTGTCCGTTATACGCCTGTTGTGATTGGTGAGGAAGCATTTGAAGATGCTCCGACGACAAATCGTTACCCTGAGACCATTTATTATCGCCTTTTGGCTCATGAATATTTGCCAAAGGAATTGAACAAGATTTTATATGTTGATGCGGATATTTTGTGTTTGAATGATGTTGTCCCCTTATATAAGCTGAATTTAGGGGATAAACTATATGCCGCTGCTAGCCATACGTCAGATGGCAATATTTCAGAACTCGTTAATAAACTGCGTTTACGGAATTTTGAGGCAGAAGGGTATTTTAATTCTGGTGTCCTTTTGATGAACTTGGATGCCATTCGCCAGTCAGTGCATCGACAAGACATTTTAGATTATATTGAGCAAAATAATCATCTCTTGTTGTTGCCAGATCAAGACATCTTGAATGCCTTATGTGGGCATCAAACCTTGCAAATTCCTGATCAAATTTATAATTACGATGCGCGATATAATGTTCTCTATTATAGTAGAAGTTCTGGCAAATGGAATTTAAATTGGGTTATTGAACATACGGTGTTCTTGCATTTTTGCGGACGAGATAAGCCATGGAAAAAAGATTACCACGGACGTTACAGCGCTCTTTATAAACACTACCTGCACCGCGCATTACGTTTAAAAAATAAGAAAAATCATTAAAAAAATACCTCGACTTACGAATAAATAAGTGGAGGTATTTTTTTATTATGTATGCAATTGAAATGAGAGCAGAGGCCATGTTGCCACGAGAACGCTTGAGAGATTTGGGGGCAGAGCATCTTAGCAATCAGGAACTATTATCCATTTTATTACGAACAGGAACAAAAACAACCCCAGTTTTGGAGGTTGCCAATCAAATCTTGAAAAATTTAGATAGCCTATCTGATTTTCAACACCTATCCCTGCAAGAATTGCAACAAATCAATGGTATTGGCTATGTTAAATCAATTGAAATCAAAGCAATGATTGAACTAGCCAAGCGCATTAGCAAGGCTGAATATGTCCAAAAAGAACGCATTATGAGCAGCGAACGCCTAGCACGTAAAATGATGTTAGAATTGAGCGACCAAAAACAAGAGCACTTGGTGGCTATTTATCTGGATACGCAAAATCGAATTATTGAACAACGAACGATTTTTATCGGTTCTGTTCGCCGTTCGATTGCTGAACCACGTGAAATTCTCTATTATGCATGCAAAAATATGGCAACATCAGTTATTATTGTCCATAATCATCCGTCAGGCTCCCCAGAGCCAAGCGAGAACGACCTGCAATTCACCCAAAAAATGAAACGCTCTTGTGAAGATATTGGTATTATTTGCCTTGACCATATTGTCATTGGAAAATACCAATATTACAGCTTCCGAGAAGAAGCAGATATTTTGTAATGTCGCTCACTTTGTATTGCTAATGAGAAAGCAGCAGAAGAAAGTCATTCATAAAATATATTCTAAAAAATAAATGGTAAGCAACAAAAAAGATACTTTCACTTAGTGGAAAGTATCAAGAATGTTGTTTTTGAAGCTAACTTGATAACCTATTTATTTTGATTGGATTGATTCATGAAATATAGTAAGGTTTGCAACTCACTTGTTAAATCAACGTATTGAACGATGATACCTTTTGGAACATTGAGGTGAACAGGAGAGAAGCTCAAAATACCATGAATACCAGCATCAACCAAGACATCCGCAACTTCTTGAGCTTTTGAACTTGGAACAGTTAAAATAGCTGTTTCAATGCCAGCTTCTTGCGCATGTTTTTTTAGTGATGAGATACCATAGATTGGAATGCCATCTGATGTTTCATGTCCCATCATCTCATTATCGTCAGTATCAAAAGCCATAGCAATTTGCATTTTATTACGATCGTGGAAACGATAGTGAAGCAAAGCTCGCCCAATATTTCCGCAACCAACAAGAAGAACATTTGTCGTTGAATGGTCGTTTAAAATGTCAGCAAAGAAATTCGTCAATTTTTTGACATCATAGCCGAATCCTCGACGCCCTAGTTCGCCGAAATATGAAAAATCTCGACGTACGGTTGCAGAATCAATTCCTATAGCATCTGCAATTTGTTTAGAACTCGCTTTTTCGACATTATCTGTATTGAATCGCTTGAAAATACGATAATAAAGCGAGAGTCGTTTAGCTGTTGCTTTAGGAATAGATTTCTCAGTAGTCACAATACCATCTCCCTTTTACTTGTTAACACTATTGTATCAAAAAGTTTGTGAAAACAGAAACAAATTTAACGAAATAAGCTAAAAAACCGACTTAAACTAACAAAAAATGTTAGGTATTAAGTCGTTTTTAGTGTTTAAAAGGTTATTAAACACGTTTTTTTGTGAAAATATCACGTTCCACAAGACTATCCATTAAGAAATAAAATTTTTCTTGAAGGATTTTATTGTCCTCAGATTTGAAGATATTGACAAAACGCAGACCAGATTTATCAGTAATGCTGAGTTTAAAACCTGTCAAATCTTTGTTAATCGTAATTTTCAATGGGAAACCATCACCAGAATTAGGCACTTTTTCCAACAAGCGTGTTAATTCGTAGTTTCCGATACGATTTTGTGAAAATGTGGTATCACGAAGCGTGTATTTTTTGATGTTATCGCTAATAGCATAGCTATAAAGACAGTTTTCTAAAGTAATTTTTTTTTCAAATGCCATCTTATTTTCCTACAATTTCTATTAATTTTTGAGCGAGTTGTTGGACTTCGCTAATTATATTAAGCTCTGAAAAGCTAATGCGAATAGATTCTGTCAAACGTGGAGAATCGTCACCATAAATGCTAGACAAAACATGACTTGGGTCGACTGTTCCAGCAGTACAAGCAGAACCTGTTGAAACGGCAAAACCTGCTAAATCAAGTTGCGTTAAAAGAATGCCGTTGTTTTGATTTGGAAAACCGATGTTAAGAACGTGAGGTATTTTATGTTGGCTACCATTGATATAATAATCCAAATCAGAAATGCCATCAAGGAATGCTTGACGAAGTTCTTGAACGTGTTGATAATTTTCATCTTTATGAACAACGGCGTCAGACAAAGCTTGGGCTAAACCGGCAACACCAATCATATTTTCCGTACTAGCACGGCGTTTCTCTTCTTGTTCGCCACCATGAAGCAAGGTATCAAAATGCTGTGGTGTTGAGTAGAGAATACCAACACCTTTTGGTCCATGAAATTTATGAGCAGAAGCTGAAAGAAAATCAGCTTTGATTTCTTCAGGAAAGACATCAATTTTTCCGACGGCTTGAACGGCATCAACATGGAATGCGGCTTGATGGTCTTGAAGAAGTGCTCCAATTTCTTTAACAGGAAGAAGATCACCAGTTTCGTTATTGGCAAACATGATGCTAACCAAAATAGTATCATCACGTAAAGCGTCCGCAACTTGTTGCGCAGAAATATGACCATTTTCAGGTTTTAGATAAGTCACTTCAAAACCAAAGCGTTTTTCTAAGTATTCCATGGTGTGAAGCACGGAATGATGCTCGATAGCAGTAGTGATGAGGTGTTTTCCTTTAGTTTGATTAGCAAAGGCGTAACCTTTGATAGCAGTATTGTTGCTTTCGGTTGCACCAGATGTAAAGATAATGCGGCGTGGGTCAGTCTTTAAGGCTGAGGCAATCATTTGGCGGTTCGAGCGTAGGCGCTGGTTGGCTTGACGTCCAATGCCATGAATGCTTGAGGGATTACCAAAATCGTTGACCATGATTTCTGTCATTGCATCAATAACAGAAGGTGTGAGAGGGGTAGTAGCAGCATTATCGAGATATATCATATATTAGTTAGTCCTTTGTAGCGTTATATGAGAATAATGGGCTGAGTGGTGATTTTTCGTGGATACGAATGATCGCGTCAGCAATTAATTTGCTTGCTGAAAGATATTTAATATTTTTTGGTAAGCGTTCTTTAGTAGCGACAGAGTCAGTTACTAAAATTTCTTTAATAGGAGCTGTATCAAGGTTTTCGGCAGCACCGCCAGCAAACAAACCGTGACTTGCTACGGCATAGATTTCTGTTGCGCCATCACGTTCTACGATTTTAGCAGCTTCAGCAAATGTTTTACCTGTGTTCAAAATGTCATCGATAAGGATAGCTTTTTTACCAGCAACTTCACCGATGATATAACCTTCTTCGCGGTGAGAATCATCTTCTGCATAGTCGATGATTGCGATTGGTGAATCAAGGTATTGCGCTAAGCTACGAGCACGTTTGATACCAGAGTTTTTAGGGCTAACAACGACAACGTCTTCACCTTTTAGTCCTAATTCACAGTAGTATTTAGCAAAAAGTGGAACAGTAAAGAGATTATCAACTGGAACATCAAAGAATCCCTGAACTTGAACAGCGTGAAGGTCAAGAGTCAATAGACGATCCACGCCAGCTTTAACTAACATGTTAGCAACAAGTTTTGCAGTAATTGGTTCACGTGATGCAGCGATACGGTCTTGACGTGAGTAACCAAAATAAGGGATAACCACGTTAACTGTGCTTGCACTAGCACGTTTACAAGCATCAACCATAATCAAAAGTTCCCAAAGATTGTCATTAACAGGGTAGCTAGTAGATTGGATGATGTAAATATCATCTCCACGAACTGTTTCTTCGATGTTAATCATGATTTCGCCGTCTGAAAACTTACGTGTTGACACTTTTCCAAGTGGAACACCAACTGTGTCCGCAATCTTTTGTGCAATCTCTACGTTAGAAGAAAGAGAAAAAAGCTTGAATTGTTTGCCGGCGTAATGTTCTGCCATGATATAAATAAACTCCTTTAAAATTAATACTTATATTCTATCAAAAAAAATGAAATAATTCAGCACTTTCTCATGAAAAAGCGCCTTAAATTCGTTTTAAGGTCGCACTGAATCGAGCGACTTTACTTTTAGCGTACTTGAAATCGATAGCGTGTTCGGCTAAGAAGTTGTCAAAATCTTTCTTACCTTGTTCGGCATTTTCAACTTCTAATTCAAGTTCGTAGTCTTTAATACCGACGTATTGGTTGCTATCAAGTGCCATTAAACCAATTTTAGTCATGGTCTCACGGCGTGTTGTTGTAAGGCTGCCAAAGTTTTTAAGACTTGAGAGTTTAACCCCGTTTTCTTCGATAAGGTTTAGAAAATCAACATCTGGAAATTTTCCAGATTTGATGATTTCTTTAGCATCTGCAACACTCAAATTATAGTTATATTCTAAGTTGCCAACTTCTTTTGGAATTTTTAGTGTTATTTCTGCACGGTTGGGCAAGGTTCTAATACGTAATGACATACGATTAGCCTTCATATCAAAGTTTTCTGAGTCGAAGTAGTAGTTTGTCTGTGTGACTGGTGCTACGTGTGAAAACTGATTATTGAGACGATTAAATTCGTCTTTAGTGAGTAAGGTTTTGTACTCGATTTCAAGGTGTGTCATAAATAAATTTCCTTTTTTTCACCATTAGATTTATGGTATAATTAGTTTATTATATTAATTCTATACAAAAGTCAATTTTTTGACAAGGATTGGTCATGTCTTTCGTGACAGGTCCATTAGGAAGGAAATGTGATGGACTGGGAAAAGTTTTTAGATCCTTACATACAGACAGTTGGGGAGTTGAAGATTAAACTACGTGGTATTCGTAAGCAGTTTCGTAAGCAAAATCGCCATTCTCCGATTGAATTTGTAACTGGTCGTGTAAAATCAGTTGAAAGTATCAAGGAAAAAATGGAACTTCGGGGAATTAAACCTGAAAATATTGCACAGGATTTGCAAGATATTGCAGGTGTTCGTGTCATGGTTCAATTCGTAGATGACGTTGATGAAGTTCGAACTCTTTTGCGTGGCCGTCACGACATGACAATTGTTCAAGAACGTGATTATATCAACAACATGAAAGCAAGTGGCTATCGTTCTTATCATGTTATTGTAGAGTATCCAGTAGATACGATAGATGGTCAAAAGACGGTCTTGGCTGAGATTCAAATTCGAACATTAGCCATGAATTTCTGGGCGACAATTGAGCATTCATTGAATTATAAGTACAAGGGTGAATTTCCAGATGAAATCAAGAAACGCCTTGAAACGACAGCAAAAATTGCGCTTGAATTGGATGAAGAAATGAGAAAGATTCGTGAGGATATTAGAGAAGCACAGCTTTTATTTGATCCCGCAAGTCGAAAATTAAGTGATGGTGTAGGAAATAGCGATGACACAGACGAATATTACAGATAAAGTGACACGAGTAGCTATCGTGGCAAACGGAAAATACCAAAGTAGGCGAGTTGCTTCAAAACTTTTTGCGACCTTCAAGGAGGACAAGCGATTTTATCTATCTAAGAAAGATCCTGATATTGTCATTTCTATCGGTGGTGATGGTATGTTATTATCAGCGTTTCACATGTATGAAAAAAATCTTGATAAAGTGCGCTTTGTCGGAATCCATACAGGACACCTTGGCTTCTATACGGATTATCGTGATTTCGAAGTTGAAAAATTAATCGAAAATTTGCATGCTGATAAGGGACGTAAGGTTTCTTATCCTATTTTGAGGGCAAAAATTACCTTGGACGATGGGTGTGTGGTTAAAGTGCGTGCGTTGAACGAAGTAGCCATTAAACGTATTGAAAAAACGATGGTTGCGGATGTTGTTATTGATAAAGTGAAACTAGAACGTTTCCGTGGTGACGGTCTTTCTGTATCGACACCAACAGGAAGTACAGGTTATAATAAATCATTAGGTGGTGCGATTTTGCATCCGACAATGGAAGCCTTGCAGCTGGCGGAAATTTCTAGTTTGAATAACCGTGTCTATCGCACGCTGGGGTCTTCAGTGATTGTTCCTAAAAAAGATAAAATTGAAATTATTCCTAAACGTCAAGGCGTTTACACGATTTCAATCGATAATAAAACGATGCATTACAAAAATGTGTCTAAAATTGAATACTGCATTGACAATAAAAAAATTAGTTTTGTGGCGACACCTTTCCATACAAGTTTCTGGGAACGCGTAACAGATGCCTTTATAGGAGAGTTGGAGTCGTGAGATTTGATTTTGTTGCTGATCGACAGACAAAAGTAAAAACATTTTTAAAAGGTCACGATGTTTCAAAAGGATTATTAGCCAAAGTTAAGTTCAAAGGCGGGAATATATGGGTAAATGGTGTTGAACAAAATGCCATTTATTTATTGAACGTTGGTGATGTTGTTACCATTGAAATTCCTGACGAAGAAGAACATGAGACGTTGGTTCCTGTCAAACATGACCTTAATATTGCTTACGAAGATGAGCATTTTTTGATTATAAATAAACCGCATGGCTATGCTAGTATTCCAAGTGTTTTGCACTCCAATACGATTGCTAATTTTGTGAAACATTATTATCTAGAGCAAAATTATCCCAATAAACAGGTGCATATTGTGACACGTTTGGATAAGGATACGAGCGGATTGATGCTGTTTGCCAAACATGGCTATGCACATGCTAGATTAGATAAGCAACTGCAAAATAAAACCATTGAAAAACGGTATTATGCTTTGGTTTCTGGCAAAGGTGAATTAGCAGATAAAGGTGAGATTATTGCACCGATTGCTCGTTCAGATGATAGTATCATCACACGTTGTGTGCATCCGTCTGGCAAATACGCCCACACGAGCTATGAAGTTGTGGCGCATTTTGGTGAGGTAGCTTTGGTAGATATTCGTCTCCATACAGGACGTACCCACCAGATTCGTGTGCATTTTTCGCACATTGGTTTTCCATTGCTGGGAGATGATATGTATGGCGGAAGCATGGATTATGGCATTACACGTCAAGCCTTGCATTGCCATTATCTTCGCTTTGTAAACCCATACACAAACGAAGAGATAATTCAGACCACAAACTTGACAGATGATTTTGATAGCGTTATCATGGAGCTACAACAAAATTAGATAGAAGGTTAAAAATATGGGAATTCGATCTTTATTTGGTAACTTACGGGAAAAAATTATTGGTAAAAACCTCAAAATTGTTTTTCCTGAAGGAAATGACGAACGCGTGCTTCGAGCAGCCGCTCGTTTGAAATTCGAGGGATTAATTGAGCCGATTATTTTGGGAGACGCTAAAGAAGTTCGAGCTTTGCTTGCGAAATTTGGCTTCGCTGATCAAAATTATGTCATTATCAATCCAGCAGAATACGATCAATTTGATGAAATGAAAGAAGCATTTCTTGAAATTCGTAAGGGAAAAGTAACACCAGAAGATGCTGAGCATTTGTTGCAAGATGTTAATTATTTTGGTGTGATGTTTGTCAAACTTGGCTTGGCTGACGGAATGGTTTCTGGTGCCATTCATTCAACCGCTGATACGGTTCGCCCGGCCCTTCAAATTATCAAAACAAAACCCGGCATTTCACGCACTTCAGGAGTGTTTCTGATGAATCGTGAAACAACAGAACAACGTCTTTTGTTTGCTGACTGTGCGATTAATATCGATCCTACCGCTCAAGAATTGGCTGAAATTGCTGTGAATACTGCGGATACAGCTAAAATTTTTGACATTGAACCAAAGATTGTAATGTTGAGTTTTTCAACGAAAGGAAGTGCTAAGGCACCACAAGTTGAAAAAGTACAAACAGCAACTAAGATTGCTAAAGAAACACGCCCTGACATTCTTTTGGATGGTGAATTGCAATTTGATGCGGCATTTGTCCCAGGGACAGCGGCTGTAAAAGCACCAGATAGTGATATTGCAGGACAAGCAAATGTCTTTATCTTCCCAGACCTTCAATCAGGAAATATTGGTTACAAAATCGCTCAACACTTTGGGATGTTTGAAGCTGTTGGTCCAATCCTTCAAGGACTCAACAAGCCTGTGAATGATTTGTCACGTGGTTCAAGTGCTGAGGATGTTTACAAATTAGCTATCATCACAGCTGCTCAAGCTATTGATGGTAACGACAATTAATAAAAATTAACAAAGCTCAGTTGGTTTTTCCGACTGACTTTCTTGTCTTAATAAGAAAAGAGGAAATATGTCAAAAATTGCTTTAGTTACGGGAGCTTCTGCTGGATTTGGTAAAGCTATCGCTGAAAAATTAGTATCTGACGGTTATCGTGTCATTGCTAGTGCCCGCCGTTTGGAAAAATTACAGAGCTTACAAGCAGCACTAGGTGAACAGAATGTTTACCCTCTTCAAATGGATGTTTCACAAACACAAGTTATCGACGAGGCCTTGACTTCTTTGCCTAAAGGATGGCGAGAAATTGATATTTTGGTTAATAATGCCGGTTTAGCACTTGGCTTGGATAAAGCATACGAGGCAGATTTTTCAGATTGGCTGACGATGATTAATACTAATATCGTTGGTTTGACTTATTTAACCCGCCAAGTTTTACCCACTATGGTTAAACGTAATGCTGGAATGATTATTAACCTTGGGTCAACTGCTGGTACAGTTCCTTATCCTGGGGCTAATCTTTACGGAGCTTCAAAAGCTTTCGTGAAACAATTTTCATTGAACTTGCGTGCGGACCTTGCAGGCACAAAAATTCGTGTTACCAATATTGAACCAGGTCTTTGTGAGGGAACAGAATTTTCAAATGTTCGTTTCAAAGGCGACAATGAACGCGCTGAAAAACTCTACGATGGCGCACACGCTATTAAACCAGAAGATATTGCCAACACCGTTTCTTGGGTGGCAAGCCAACCTTCTCATGTCAATATCAACCGCATTGAAATAATGCCTGTTTCCCAATCTTTTGGACCACAACCCGTTTACCGAGATTAAAGGGAGTGGGACGAATAAAGATTAAAAAGCGAATCGGTAATTTCGAAGAAATTTGATTTCTCAGCAAATCTTAATTTCTTGTTGCTGACCTAAAACGGTCTATCCCCAGACTGTTTTTGACACTTATTTTGTAAGTTTTATTTCCCGATTATAAAGGTTCCCCAAACCTTTATAACTCACCCCCGCATGGCTCGAAAGATTTGGGGAATCTTTCGAGGTGGGAAATAGAGTCAAGTGAAGCTTGACATCAAAAAGGTTATAAAAGCTGATTTATCAGCGTATTAGAATCCACTCAACTACTGCATCCTGCAAATAATAACTATATAAACAAAGAAGCTGGGTACTTTTGACTCAGCCTCATATCATTCCTATAAATCATCACCAATAGAAGGTCCCGATGTGGTGTCAGAGCAAGCAACGATAGCTTGACCAGTTTCTTTTAGATAACTAGACAGAAGTGGTTTTAAGTCTTGAATGTAAGTTATGACACCAAGTGATTAACCAGAAGTATCTAAAATCAGCTGATAAGTTTGCGTTAAGATGACATCAAAATTATCTGTAGGTATTTGCAAATGTAGGCTTTTTCCTGGAGATTGATGTAGGCTTTGCCAAATCCATTCAGGAAGTTTCTCACTTTCATTTTCTGGAAAAAAATGAACCGTCAGAGCGATTATTGCTATAGATGAGCTTTAAATTGTTATCATAAAAACTAGCTCGGTAGGGAAGATGAGCCAGTAACGCTTTAATGTCTTTTATGTTATCAATCATAACGATTTTATCAGAAAAGCACAACTAAACTATTTGTAAACTGCTATGAGGGAACTTGCATATACATTGTCTTGATAATTCAGAGGATAATATCAGAAAACACTAACATCATACTATCTTCTTGCTAACAAACTATTTATAATAGATAACAAAGATAGGTTGGAGGAAAACAATGAGTAAGATCATTTTTTTAGACGTCGATGGAACATTAGTGGATTATCATAATCGCGTGCCAGAGTCCGCTGTCAAAGCAATTCAACAAGCGCGTCAAAATGGATATTATGTCTTTGTTTGCACGGGTCGTAGTCGTGCAGAAATGCAGCCTGAGCTATGGGAAATTGGTCTTGATGGCATGATTGGCGGCAATGGTTCTTATATTGAACATAACGGTCAGGTTATCATGCACCAGTTGATTTCAAAAGAGGATGCCAAAGCTATTGTTGACTGGCTACACGAACGTGGGTTGGAATTTTACTTAGAATCAAATAATGGTCTTTTTGCTTCGGAAAATTTCAAAGAAGTTGCCCGCCCAGTAATGCGGCAATATGCGCTTTCTAAAGGCAAAACTGCAGCAGAAGTTGAACATATGGAAGCAGAAGACGCCCTTCATGGCTTGATTTATGGTGGTGAATTGTATCGTGATGATTTAAATAAGGTCAGCTTTATTCTTAATTCTTACCAAGACCATTTGGATTCAGCCAAAGCTTTTCCAAGTTTAAAAGCTGGAACATGGGGTGGTCGTGGTGAAACGGCGTTATTTGGAGACCTCGGCGTTAAAGATATTACCAAAGCACACGCAATTGATGTTCTTTTGGAGCACTTGCAAGCTGATAAAAAGGATACCATTGCTTTTGGTGATGCCAAGGTTGATATTCCCATGCTAGAATATTGTGAAATTGGTGTCTCAATGGGAAATGGCGGTCCAGAAATCCTTGCTATGGCAGACATGGTAACCGATGATGTTGAGGAAGACGGACTTTATAATGCCTTTGAAAAATTGGGATTAATTTAAAACAAAGAAAACTGCTTGGCAGAGGTGTTGAGCAGTTTTTTGATATTTTATTGAGATTCTTAACATTGGTTCATATGATAGTACAAGGAATGCGTTTTATATCATTAGTTTTTATTTGGTTTTAACGATATAATATTATTGAAAAATCATTAGTGAGGAGATTTTTATGTTACACAAAAATTTAAAACCATTTTCAGAACATTTTTTGTGGGGAGCTTCAACGTCAGCTTATCAAGTTGAAGGGGCTGCTTTAGAGGACGGCAAAGGTCCGTCATGCCAAGACGTGAAAGAAATTCCTGCAGGAACAGCTGATTTGTCAGTTTCAGATGGCATGAAGAATTTTGGCAAAACATTAGGGAAGGTGTTTGGATGAGTAAATTAGAAAGAATGATTAGGACTTATTATTGTCGAGTGATATTTACTAAGGAATCACTTAAGTTTGGGGAATGGTCTTTATTATTTCTAGCATTTATGGTAACAATTATGTTTGGTTTTTCCTTTTCGGATAAATTTCAATTGTGGTTCTTTATTATTTCTGTTGCGGGTTGTATTGTTTTATCAGCGCTGAACTATGTTGGAGAGAGGCTTTTTGAACAAAATACACGCTTTAATTGGCTGCTTATTCCCTATATTTCAGGCATTTTTGCAACTATAGTTGTCTGGGGAGTCTTTATATTGAATCCTCAAGATTATGAAACGACTCGTTTATCTCGACAATTTTTGATTTATTACCCAATCGTATTTCCGATATTGACATGGATATTACAATATTCATTATTTGACATCTGCACAGAAAAAGAACCTAGAAAAGATCCTTTGTTAAAACCAGTATATGGTGTAGTACTACCAATTATTATTTCTGTTCCAGTATTTGTATTGGCTGATATGTTTGGGCTTGATGGAATTCGAACACCTGATTATGCCATGGGTTCAGTAATGGCTTTAATGACTTTGGCAGTTCCCACTTTATTTACAGCAACTTCAGAATACTGGCATCCAGAATTGCGGCAATCACGTTATGATGAAGCTATGGGAGCTTTGCAGCAAACTAAGAAATCAAAGAAAACAGGTAAGAAAAAGAAGAAAAAGAAGTTGAAGAAGTAGATATGGTAAAACATTAGGAAAGGTGTTTTTCCGCTTCCTGACTGACCAAGAATAGAGTAAACTTTCCCTTTTTCAAAGGTTAGATTAACGTCTTTTAAAAGATAATCGTCAGGATTGTTGGTGTACCAATAACCGATATTATGCGTTCGTAAAGTCATTTCTTAGTCCTTCCTAGTTAGATGATAAGATATCCTTAGGTTTCATGCGGATAATAGCAATACTTGCAAGAATTGTTGAAACGAATGAAATCAGAAGTGCGATTCCACCAAGTTTTGCGACATCAGTTCCTGTTAATTTGATATCAAGGTCATCAATTTCTTGAGTTGAAGAGGTTACCATCTATACCATATTACCCATGTCGCCACGACCTCTGCCGTCACCAGGGGTACCAGATTTTTGCCCAGAATCACTATTGTTGCTGTCAGAAGAATTAGTATCTTGACCAGGACCACCGCCATTTAGTCCTGTTAATTTCAACTGAAAGAAAATTGAAACAAAACTTAAATCGTTTTGTCACGTTTTAAACATAAAAAACATACGATAAAAGCGAACGTTTTAAAAATATGAAATAAAATAATTGACATAAAGCGAACGGTATTATAGAATAATAACGGAAAGGTAAGATTTTACCTAGCGATGCTCTGCTGTTTTCAAGCGTAGGAGAGTTATAGGAAGGTCATTTTTTTAATGAAAGAGTTTCTAGCTACTAGGCAAACTCTACTATCAAAAAGTAACTTTCTTTTTAATTAAGACAGTTTTGATAGGTTGGAATTACGGTAGCAGAAGCTATGGAGAAACTGATATGTATAACGAAATGCCTGTCTTTGATTACGAAGATATCCAACTGATTCCCAATAAATGTATCATCAGTAGTCGTTCGGAAGCTGACACGCAGGTGACACTTGGCAATTATACTTTTAAATTGCCTGTTATTCCTGCCAATATGCAGACCATTATTGATGAAAACATTGCAGAAGATTTGGCTAAGAATGGTTATTTTTACATTATGCACCGTTTTGATGAAGAGGCTCGTAAACCATTTGTTGAGCGTATGCACGAGCAAGGGTTAATTGCGTCTATTTCAGTAGGTGTTAAAGACTATGAGTACGATTTCGTCACAAGTTTAAAAGATGATGCGCCTGAATTTATCACAATTGACATTGCCCATGGACATTCTGATAGTGTGATTAACATGATTCAACACATCAAAAAAGAATTACCTAAAACCTTTGTCATTGCTGGTAATGTTGGAACGCCAGAGGCTGTTCGTGAGTTAGAAAATGCTGGCGCTGATGCTACGAAAGTTGGTATTGGTCCAGGGAAAGTTTGTATCACTAAAATAAAAACTGGTTTTGGAACAGGTGGGTGGCAATTAGCTGCGCTTCGTTGGTGTGCAAAAGCTGCTCGTAAGCCGATTATTGCTGATGGGGGAATTCGTACGCACGGTGATATTGCCAAATCGATTCGTTTTGGTGCAACAATGGTTATGATTGGTTCATTATTTGCAGGGCATTTGGAAAGTCCAGGAAAATTGGTTGAAGTAGATGGTGAGCAGTATAAAGAATATTACGGTTCAGCTTCTGAATACCAAAAAGGTGAACATAAAAATGTCGAAGGAAAGAAAATCTTATTGCCAGTCAAAGGACATTTGAAAGATACTCTTGTTGAAATGCAAGAGGACCTTCAAAGTGCTATTTCTTATGCAGGTGGACGTGATTTGCACAGCTTAACACGCGTTGATTACGTCATCGTTAAAAATTCCATTTGGAATGGTGATTCGATTTAAGTTTGAAATAGATATAAAAGCCGCTCTTTTGGAGAGGCTTTCTTTACATTTTAATGATAAAACTCTGAAAATACTTTGTTTAAGGCGATATCTGCCTCGGCTAGCACCTTTTCCTCGGAACGAACAGCAGTTCTTTGAGCTCTGACAAGGTGGAAAGCGTCAAAAAACATGATTTCTTGGCAAATGCTACCTTATCCCATCCCTATCGTGTAACGCTAAATATCATAACAGTTTATATTGTCTTGATTGTAATAGCGCTCATTCAACCACCTTTAGGATTATTAGCTTTAGCTTCTCATTGTGTTAACGTTTTTTTGCTTAGTAACATGTTAATGACTGTATTTTCAGAAAATTACTTCTTTTAATATAGGACTAATGTCATCTTGCTATATAACCGTTGAAAATGATACAATAGATGTGTCATTAGTTAGTGATGGTTAAAATTTAATAAAACTTATTTATGCTACGAATGGGCGTAGCGTCTCTACAAGACACCGTAATGTCTAACAATAAGTCTTTGCTCAATGATAGTTGAGATGTTTTTGCATATAGTTGTGAAAATATGACCGAGTAACAAGAGGTGTTTACCATATGTGTAAGCACCTCTTGTTTGCTTTTATATGTGCCCTTATGCTTAGTCACGTTTCATCATAAGTTATTGTTTTTAGCCAATTCGCTTTTAAAAATTTTAAGAAGGAGAAACCATGAAATTATTGGAAAATCGCATCTTAAATGATGGGAATGTTTTAGGTGAGGACATCTTAAAAGTAGATAGTTTCCTAACTCACCAAGTTGACTATGAATTAATACAGGAAATCGGCAAAGTCTTTGCTGATGCCTACAAAGATGCTGGTATTACTAAGGTTGTTACTATCGAAGCATCTGGCATTGCCCCAGCTCTCTACGCAGCGCAAGCGATGAATGTTCCGATGATTTTTGCTAAAAAAGCGAAAAATATCACGATGACTGAAGGTATTTTAACCGCAGAAGTTTATTCGTTTACAAAACGTGTGACTAGCACTGTATCAATCGCAAGTAAATTCTTATCAGAAGAGGATACAGTTCTCATCGTTGATGATTTCTTGGCAAATGGTCAAGCTGCTAAAGGACTTTTGGAAATCATTGGTCAAGCAGGAGCGAAAGTTGCTGGTATTGGGATTGTCATTGAAAAATCCTTCCAAACTGGTCGCCAATTATTGGAAGAAACTGGTGTTCCTGTAACATCATTAGCACGTATTAAAGAATTTAAAGATGGACAAGTTGTCTTTATGGAGGCAGATGCGTAAAATGGAAATGAACGAACAAAAACATTCACAAGCAGCCATTCTTGGTTTACAACACTTACTTGCTATGTATGCTGGGTCAATTTTAGTGCCAATTATGATTGCTGGCGCACTTAATTATTCAGCTGAACAGTTGACTTACCTTATCTCAACAGACATTTTCATGTGTGGAGTTGCAACATTCTTACAACTTCAATTGCGTAAGCACTTTGGTGTTGGGCTTCCAGTTGTTCTTGGCTGTGCCTTCCAATCAGTTGCTCCGCTTTCAATCATTGGTGCTAAACAAGGTTCAGGTTATATGTTCGGTGCTTTGATTGTGTCAGGAATTTACGTTATTTTGATTTCTGGAATTTTTTCAAAAATTGCTGATTTCTTCCCACCAGTTGTGACAGGGTCGGTTATCACAACAATTGGTTTAACATTGATTCCTGTTGCAATTGGAAATATGGGAAACAATGCCAATTCTCCAACGGCACAATCAATGATTTTAGCCTTGATAACAATTGCTATCGTGCTTGCGGTTAACGTTTTTGCAAAAGGCTTTATCAAATCTATTGCGATTTTGATTGGCTTGATTGGAGGGACAATTATTGCAGCTTTCATAGGCTTGGTTGACACGTCAGTTGTTACTGAAGCACCGCTTGTTCACATTCCACAACCATTCTACTTTGGTGCCCCAAAGTTTGAAATCACATCAATTGTGATGATGTGTATCATTGCGACCGTTTCAATGGTTGAATCAACTGGTGTTTACCTTGCGCTTTCAGATTTGACTGGTGAAAACCTTGACAGTAAACGACTTCGCAATGGTTACCGTGCAGAAGGTGCAGCTGTTTTACTCGGTGGTATTTTCAATACATTCCCATATACGGGATTCTCACAAAACGTTGGTTTGGTACGCATTTCTGGTATCAAAACACGCCGTTCAATCTACTACACAGCCTTGTTCCTTATTATTCTTGGACTTCTTCCAAAATTCGGTGCTATGGCACAAATGATTCCTAGTCCAGTTCTTGGTGGCGCTATGATTGTTCTTTTCGGTATGGTAGCTCTTCAAGGGATGCAAATGCTCAATCAAGTTGACTTCCAACATAACGAACACAACTTTATCATTGCAGCGGTGTCAATTGCCTGCGGTGTTGGTTTTGACGGAACAAATCTTTTTGATAGCCTACCAAGCACACTTCAAATGTTTTTGACAAATGGCATTGTTATCGCAACTTTGTTTGCTGTTGTTCTTAACTTGATTTTAAACGGTAAAACAAAAACAGAAGAAACAAAATAAACTAAAAAAAGCATTTCTAAGGAATTCCCTCGGAAATGCTTTTTTGTATCTTATGAATAGAGTAATTGAAAATCTTGTTTAAGACCGCAGGTAACTGCAAAGAGATTATCTTCGGTAATGATAATTCCTTCGATATTTGGGGTGCTTTGAATGGTCTCAAAAGCTTGCTTAATCGGCAGACCAAACAGACGTGTCGTCCATATTTCACAATCAACAGATAGATCTGAAACAATGATTAAACTCGATATGTCAGTCTCGATAGGATAACCTGTATGTCGGTTAAAAATATGATGATAATCCTTGTCGCCAACTTGTAAATGGTGTTCATAAATGCCTGAAGTCACAACAGATTTGTCTTTGAGTGTTAAAATACCGAGATTTTTGCCACGCTGTTTTTGGGGAGGTTGGATACCAATATGCCAAATACCATCTTCACGCTATGAGTAAGTTGCAAAATGTCGCCTCCAAAATCATTTTATGAAATTAGGATAACGCATTCTATCATGAAAATCAAACTCAAAAGTACAAAAAACTTTCCTAATTGACATGACTAGGAAAGCAGTAAGTGTTTTAAAATTAACAAAGTTAGTTTTTCTTTTTCATTTCGCCATGTGGGTAGTAAGTTCCTTCTGGCATATCATTGATGAAAACGTGGATAGCTTCTTTTGGAGCTTTAGCGACACGTGAAACAACCTCTGTTACTTCGCGAGCAAGCTCAATTTTTTGTTCTTCAGTGCGACCTTCAAATAAATCGATTTTTACGAATGGCATAAGAATCTCCTTTTATAATTTATCTAATACAATTATTGTAGCATATTTGGCGAGTAAATTCAGAAGATTTTCAAAAGATTAAATGATAAAAATATTTATGGTAATTTATTTAGTTAAAAAACATAAGCCTTTAAATTATCTTGACAATTCATAATTGGATTGTTAGAATGACTTCGTGACACTTTAACGATTTACCCAGATTATTTTATCAATCTGGGTATTTTTATGGAAAAAAATTAAAACATGCACATATAAAAATAAGGCTGTTATTTATGACAAAAATATTGATATATTTGACTTTTTTTTGGGGGGATAATATAATTATAATGTATATGTTATATGATAAGGAAGGATGTTTTAGAGAAAGGAAACTTTTGCTGAACGGATTTGTGTCATCTTAGTAGAGGAAGGATAGTTTATGAATATTTTAATCTATGAACCCGAGGATTATTATCTTAAACAATGTACTGACTTAATAAAAGGGTGTTTGCATAGTAACCAACAAGAGGTCACTATTTTAGCTAAACAAACATTTGAAGAGCTATTACCTTTGATTGAAGAAGGAATTACAATTGACTTACTCTATCTATCTGTAGAATCAGTGTCGGATCTCAAACACGTTGAGTTAATCAGAAATTTGGGGTATCAAAGAGAAATCATTCTTTATTCGCATCAAAAGGATTTTGCAGTTGATGGCTACGATAATGAAGTTCTAAATTATATCGTTAAAGATCAAAGCTCTTTGGAAAAGTTCGAATTAGCTTTGAGTAAAGCATTTCAAAAATGCACTAATCGTCAAAAAGAAGGTGTTGTGTTATCTCGTGCAGGAACAAGTAAATACCTCCTTTTAGAAGATATTAGTTATTTTGAAAGTCAGTCTCGTATCATTACTGTACACTATGATAGAGACAAAACCTTTGAATTTTATACAACAATGGGAAAGCTTGAAGAACAGTTTTATCAAAGAGGTTTTATTCGTATCCATAAAAGTTTTTTAATTAATAAACGTTATATCGCAACAACTTTTGCGACAAAAGTTGTTCTAACAACAGGTGTAGAATTGCCAGTTGGAAGAAAGTATAAAAAGAACTTAATGGTGAGTAAGGAAAAATTATGAAAATTAGTAAAATTTCTGTACTGTTGCTCACTCTACTGTTAGGTATTGCAAGTGTTTTTCACTCAACATTGCCAATTGTTTCTTCTGATACGGTCGATAATACTTCTGTAACTTTGAAGCATTATCATCATGATACGACAGATTACTGTATGCGTGCTAGTGATGTCACATTTCAGTTGAATGAAATCATCTCAATGGATGAAGACCAATTAAAACAGGAGATTATTAGGAAATCTGAGCCTGTAATGTTATTCCGAAAATCTGATTTAGACATGACTTTGTGGCCAAGATATAGTGTAACCATTAGTGATTTAGATATATCGCAGTTGAAACGTGAACCGAGTCAAGCAGGTACTCCTGTAACTTATACATTACCAAGTGTCACAGAAGGTATCTTGTCACAACTCCAAATATTAGTTTATATTGTAGACAATACAATTCCTGATAGTTCAACGTCATCTACTGATTCAAGTGGTACAACGAATTCTAGCTCATTGACAGAGTCAAGTAGTTCCATTTCGGATAGTAGTTTAGTAAGGCCAGAATTATCGACTTCATCATCTTCTTCGAGTGATTACAGAAAATCAGTAGCAGATAGCTCGACTCCTCCTAGTTTATTTAGCGGATCTAATAACCCGAATGTTAGTCAGTCGTATTCGGAAACAAAGCAGGATACTGTGGTTGAGTCTTCGAAGACAGCACCTGGTGATAAGACTAGCAGTGATCAAAGTGTTCCAGAATTAGTAGGAGGTTCTTCGGATAAAGAGAAGGTAGCACATTCTGATTATGATGATTTAGAGAAGCATCAGATAGGAAATGTTGCAAGAAAAATAGCTAAAGTTTCATTAGGTGTCGGTAATAGTTTAATGGCAGTTACAATCATTTCAGATATTCGTGTTGTTCTGTAGTATTACAAAATGAAACGGTAGTGTTGATTTCAAATCTGTAAAGAAAGAAGAACGATATGTTAGTTTTACTTATAATATTTTTTATTGTTTTAGTTGGTTTTAAATATGTTTTATATCGAAAACTGCAAGACATTGATGGTTTGGGAGCGATGACAAGTGGGATGTCAGAAAGTGATGAGGTTGTTTCTGTTTTTGAGGGAGATCTCAAAGGCAAAAAGAAGTAAGTGTTGAAATGTTTTGAAAGGCTGTTATAACTTATTGATAATATAAAAAGGAGTACTTTGTGTACTGACCCCAAAAAGTTGGACAATAAATATCAAATGATTAAACCAAGAACTTAGTTCTACATTGTACAGGGCTAAGTCTTTTTAGGTTAACCTTGATATTTATTGTCCAACTTTTTGAGATTATTATAGAAGACTCTTATGTATTAAAGACTAAAGTCAGTTAGATAGTCTGCTTTCACCTAAATTCTAAAAGGGTTAGGTCATTTAATCTAGATAGATCGTATTTCATATTAGTGGTTATTTTTAATAATTTTTGCGGATGTTGAAGGAGTGCATTATTAATTTAAGGTCGTTTATGATTATGGGGAGCAGAACACTTTTTGTAGTAAACTAATTTCGATGCATTTTACGCTATCTTACTTAACAGCACAGAAGTCTGTTATGATAAATACCAACTTCTCTTATTTAACCCTAGGCAATTTTATGGTAGAATAGAAGAATATTAGTAGAAGGTAGGATTGTCACTTTTGGCTCAACTCTATTATAAATATGGAACCATGAATTCTGGAAAGACCATTGAAATTTTAAAAGTTGCTCATAACTATGAAGAACAAGGCAAACCAGTTGTCATTATGACTTCGGCACTTGATACACGTGATGGTTATGGTGTTGTTTCAAGTCGTATTGGTATGCGTCGCAAGGCGATTGCTATTACGGAAGAAATGGATATTTTTGCCTTTGTTCAAGAATTACCAGAAAAGCCCTATTGCGTTTTAATTGATGAATGTCAATTTTTAACGAAAAAACATGTCTATGATTTGGCGCGTGTTGTTGATGATTTGGACGTTCCTGTGATGGCTTTTGGGTTAAAAAATGATTTTCAAAACGAATTGTTCGAAGGCTCCAAATATCTACTGCTATTAGCAGATAAAATTGACGAGATTAAAACCATTTGTCAGTTTTGCTCTAAAAAAGCAACCATGGTCTTGCGAACTGAAAATGGCAAGCCTGTTTACGAAGGAAATCAAATTCAAATCGGCGGAAACGAAACCTATATCCCTGTTTGTCGTAAACATTATTTTAACCCAATGATTTCCAAAGAAAAATAAGAAAATGAATTTGCAAAAGAGAGGTTAATCGAAAACAAATGAACATTTATGATCAGCTACAAGCGGTTGAGGACCGTTACGAAGAATTAGGCGAATTGCTATCTGACCCTGATGTCGTTAGCGATACAAAACGCTTTATGGCTTTGTCTAAGGAAGAAGCGAGCACACGTGAAACCGTAACTGTTTACCGTGAATATGAACAAATTCTTCAAAACATCGAAGATGCTGAAGAAATGATTAAAGACGCTGGTGGCGATCCTGAACTTGAAGAAATGGCGAAAGAGGAGCTCAAAGACTCAAAAGCAGCTAAAGAAGAATACGAAGAAAAACTTAAAATTCTTCTTTTACCAAAAGATCCAAACGATGACAAAAACATCATCTTGGAAATTCGTGGTGCTGCTGGTGGTGACGAAGCTGCGCTCTTTGCTGGCGACCTTCTTCAAATGTATCAAAAATATGCTGAAAGCCAAGGTTGGAAATTCGATGTTATGGAAGCTTCTTACAACGGTGTCGGTGGCATCAAAGAAGTTGTTGTCATGGTATCTGGTCAATCTGTTTACTCTAAGTTGAAATACGAATCAGGTGCTCACCGTGTTCAACGTGTCCCTGTCACAGAGAGCCAAGGTCGTGTTCATACCTCAACAGCAACTGTCCTTGTCATGCCAGAAGTTGAAGAAGTCGAATACGAAATCGATCCAAAAGACTTGCGTGTGGATATTTACCACGCATCAGGTGCTGGTGGACAAAACGTCAACAAAGTTGCGACAGCTGTTCGTATGGTTCACATTCCAACTGGTATTAAAGTTGAAATGCAAGAAGAACGTACGCAACAGAAAAACCGTGACAAAGCCATGAAAATTATTCGTGCGCGTGTTGCTGACCACTTTGCCCAAATTGCTCAAAATGAACAAGACGCTGAACGTAAATCAACAATCGGTACAGGTGACCGTTCAGAACGTATCCGTACTTATAATTTCCCACAAAACCGTGTCACAGACCACCGTATTGGTTTAACATTGCAAAAATTAGATACGATTTTGTCAGGAAAACTAGACGAAGTTATCGATGCTCTTATTCTTTTTGACCAAACTAAGAAATTAGAAGAGTTAAATCAATAATGAATTACGCTGAAACAATCAGCCAACTAGAAAAACAATTACAAGCAATCGGCGAGGACCCAGAAAATCTCACTTACGTTTTCCGTGAATTAAAAGGTTGGACCTTGCTTGATTTCATCTTACATCAGAACCAAGCTATCACCGAAAAAGACCAAATGTTACTTGAGCAAATCATAGCTCAGTTGACAGAACATCGCTCACCTCAGTACATCACTGGTAAAGCCTATTTTCGCGATTTAGAGCTTTCAGTTGACGAGCGTGTTTTGATTCCACGACCTGAAACTGAGGAGCTGGTTGATTTGGTTTTAAAGGAAAATAGCAGAGCTGACTTGCGAGTTTTAGATATTGGTACAGGAAGCGGTGCGATTGCCATTTCGCTCAAGGCTGCGCGACCAAATTGGCAAGTAACCGCCTCTGACATTTCAGCAGACGCCTTACAATTAGCGAAAGAAAATGCCCTCAAAAATCAAGTAGAGCTTGCCTTGATTCAATCTGATGTTTTTAGCCAAATTACAGAAAGATTTGATATGATTATTTCAAATCCGCCCTATATTGCTTATGACGATGAAGACGAAGTTGGTATTAATGTGCTCGCTTCAGAACCGCATTTAGCACTTTTTGCAGATGAAGATGGCTTTGCCATTTATCGTCAGATTATTGAGAATGCTAGTGAACATTTGACCGGAAACGGAAAACTTTATTTTGAAATTGGTTATAAACAAGGAGAAGGTTTGCGTGCTTTGTTGAGCAAGCACTTTCCTGCTAAACGCATTCGTGTCATCAAAGATATGTTCGGTAAAGATAGAATGGTCGTGATGGATAATGACTGATTTAGAAACAATTTTGCAAAATGGTGGAGCGGTGATTTTACCGACAGAAACCGTTTATGGGCTTTTTGCCCAAGCGATGAATGAGAAAGCCGTTGAGCATGTTTACCAACTCAAACGTCGTCCTAAAGACAAGGCGATGAATCTCAATGTAGCTGATTTTGAGATAATTTTAGCTTTTTCAAAACAGCAACCAAGTTATCTCAAAAAGCTTTATGATGCTTTTTTACCTGGTCCATTAACCATTATTTTACAAGCTAATGACCGCGTGCCAGCTTGGATCAATTCTAGCTTATCAACAATTGGTTTTAGAATTCCTAATCACCCACAAACCTTGAAATTGATTAAGAAAGCTGGCCCCTTAATTGGTCCGTCAGCTAACATTTCTGGACAAGAAAGTGGGAAAGTTTTCAAGGAAATTCAAAAACAGTTCGGTGGTACTGTGACCGGTTTTGCTGACGATGATGCCTTAACAGGGGTTGACTCGACAATTTTGGATTTATCTGGAAAAACTGCTCGTATTTTACGTCAAGGTGCGATTACCCAAAAAGACTTATTAGCAGTTGTGCCTGATTTAACATTTACGAAAGAGTGATTTTCGGGAAATTCTTCTCATACTGATGCAGCTTTTACATCATCTTGGAGCTGCCAAACTTTTAAGGAATGTGACATGATCTTATCAAAAAGGAGATAAGGATATGATTTTTGACAAGGAAAACTACGAAGCGTTTGACAAAGAACTCTGGGAAGCAGTGCATGCTGAAGAAGTTCGTCAACAAAATAACATAGAACTCATTGCCTCTGAAAATGTTGTTTCAAAAGCTGTCATGGCAGCTCAAGGCACATTGTTAACCAATAAATACGCTGAAGGATACCCTGGCAAACGTTATTATGGCGGAACAGATTGTGTGGATATCGTTGAAAACTTAGCGATTGACCGTGCAAAAGAATTGTTCGGAGCTAAATTTGCGAATGTCCAACCTCATTCAGGAAGTCAAGCTAATGCCGCAGCCTATATGGCTTTGATTCAACCTGGCGATACAGTCCTTGGAATGGATTTGGCTGCTGGTGGACATTTGACACACGGTGCTCCTGTTAGTTTTTCAGGGAAAACATATCACTTTATTTCTTACACGGTTGACCCTGTGACAGAACGCATTGATTATGATAAATTAGCCGAGCTAGCAGAAGAAGTGAAACCAAAATTGATTGTTGCGGGAGCATCAGCTTACTCACGTATTATTGATTTTCAACGTTTTCGTGCCATAGCAGATAGTGTCGGTGCTTATCTTATGGTGGATATGGCGCACATTGCAGGTCTTGTGGCGTCAGGTCATCATCCAAGCCCAGTTCCTTATGCGCATATTACAACCACAACGACACATAAGACGCTTCGAGGTCCTCGTGGTGGATTGATTTTGACAAATGACGAAGCTCTCGCTAAAAAAATCAATTCTGCTGTTTTCCCTGGATTGCAAGGTGGACCATTGATGCATGTCATTGCAGGGAAAGCTGTCGCACTCAAAGAAGCTTTGGACCCTACTTTCAAAGAATATGGTGAAAATGTGATTAAAAATGCTGCCGCTATGGCTGATGTCTTTAATCAACACCCAAATTTCCGTGTGATTTCAGGCGGCACAGACAATCATGTCTTTCTTGTTGACGTGACAAAAGTCGTTGAAAATGGGAAAGTTGCGCAAAATGTCCTTGAGTCTGTTAATATCACACTCAATAAAAATTCAATTCCATTTGAAACCTTATCACCGTTTAAAACATCAGGTATTCGTATCGGTTCACCAGCCATTACGAGCCGTGGCATGGGTGAAAAAGAATCGCGTGCTATTGCTGAATTGATTGTTAAGGCACTTGAAAATTATCAAAACGAAACTATTTTAGAGGAGGTTCGTCGCGAGGTTAAAGCATTGACAGATGCCTTCCCGCTTTATTAACGAACAGTTGAATACTATTTGGGTATTCAACCACAAAACTAACCATGATTGATTTATATATTAAACGCATTGTTATTCATCAATTTACACCCAACGATACTGAGTTGATTTTGTCAGACCAATTGTTGACAATCACGCCACGTATTGATGAGTATTTTCGTAAAAAACTAAGCAAAGTTTTCTCAGATGAAGCTAAACGTGGAACGTTTGCAGAAGATAATGTCTTTCTTAACTATTTAAGTGATGATTTGATGGAGTCATCTGTTAAGGTTGCCCAACTTTGGAAAGAAGAATTTGTCATTTCGGAAAATCAAAAAACAAATGATTTGGTTTTTATCCAATTTGACAAAGACGGTGTTGAACATTTTGCTTTTCTTCGTATTGCTTTGAAGGAAAATTTCACCCATATTTCTAGTGATAATGAAAGTCCGATTAAGGTGACACAAAATAATCTGCCGTCAGCTGCGCAAACACCAGATGAAGCTTTGGTGATTAATCGCTCTAATCATCATTATTATTTGATTGAGAAGCGTATCAAGCATAATGGTAGTTTTGCCAATTATTTTTCAGAAAATCTCTTGCAAGTCCAACCAGAGCAATCGGTGAAAAAATCGATAAAAATGGTTGAACAAACAGCGCAGAAAATTGCTGAAAATTTCCAACAAGATGATTTTGCTTTCCAATCCAAGATGAAAGCTGCTATCCATAAAAATCTGGAAGAAGAGCAAGAATTATCACCAGAAAAATTGGCAGACCAACTTTTTGATAGTAATTTGACTGCTCGTTTAACTTTTGTTGATGAGTTAAAAGAAAGTATTCCAGAACCAATTCAGGTAGCAGATATCGACCATTCACGTCAGACGAAAAAATTGGAAAATCAGAAGTTATCCCTATCCAATGGTATTCAACTAATTGTACCTAACAATGTCTATGACGACGCTGAATCGGTAGAATTTATCCAAAATCCAAATGGAACCTATTCTATCTTGATTAAAAATATAGAGGATATTCAAAATAAATAATGTTTAAGTTCTTAAGACGCCTAATCATACTGGGCTTTGTCATTTTTTGTGGTTACCAAACGTATGTGGTTCACAAAAACGTGCAAAATGTTTTACAGTATAAAGATATGGTCAAGGAGATTTTAGACGACAACGATACTACCGCCAATGTTGATTTGGTCTTGGCGATGATTTACACGGAGACCAAAGGCGATGACGGCGATGTTATGCAATCAAGCGAAAGTTCAGATGGTGTTGCTAATTCCATTACGGATAGCCAGACCAGTATTCGTCAAGGCGTGACGGTACTTTCAGACAATCTTACCTTGGCAGATGAAGCAGGAGTAGATGTTTGGACAGCTGTGCAAGCTTACAATTTCGGAACTGCTTATATTGATTACGTGGCAAAAAATGGTGGCGAAAATACGATTGCTTTGGCAACGGCTTATTCTCGTGATGTTGTCTCTCCAAGTCTTGGAAATACAACGGGAGAAACTTATTTTTACTATCATCCCCTTGCCCTTATCTCAGGCGGAAAATTGTATAAAAATGGTGGGAATATTTACTATTCTCGCGAAGTTCACTTTAATCTGTATTTGATTGAATTGATGAGTTTATTTTAAAATGACATGAGAGCTAATGCTCTATTAGAAAAGAGAAGAATGAAAGAATTAGGTCATTATTTTAAAGGGTACCTCAAGGAGACAATTTTGGGTCCCTTTTTCAAATTGTTTGAAGCATCTTTCGAACTTCTAGTTCCGATTATTATTGCTAGAATTGTTGATACCATTATCCCTCATCATGATAAAAATCACCTTTATATAATGATAGGGCTGTTATTTTTGCTAGCAATTGTTGGGGTGCTTGTGGCTATTACGGCACAATATTTTTCTTCCAAGGCTGCCGTTGGCTACACACGTCAGTTGACAAAGGATTTATTTAAAAAAATCATGGGCTTGAGTAAAGAGGACCGTGACCAGCTGACAACATCTAGTTTAGTAACACGTTTGACAAGCGATACTTACCAAATTCAAACAGGTATCAACCAATTTTTACGTCTGTTTTTACGAGCACCGATTATTGTTTTTGGTGCGATTATTATGGCATTTACCATTAGTCCTAAAATGACGATTGACTTTTTGTTAATGGTGATGATTTTGTTTGCGATTGTCTTTACCATGTCGCACTTGCTCAATCCGATTTACGCAAAGATTCGTCAGGCTACCGATAGAATTGTCAATATGACACGCCAGCAATTAGAAGGTGTGCGTGTGATTCGTGCATTTGGTCAGGTTGCAGCAGAAGAACAAGAATTTGCGACAGCCAATCAAGATTATACTGACTTGCAAATCAAAGCTGGTCACCTATCAAGTCTCGTAACGCCGTTGACTTATCTGGTGGTTAATGGCACATTGATTTTGGTGATTTGGCAAGGAAATCTTGAAATCGGTCGTGGGCTTTTGTCACAAGGAATGATGATTGCTTTGGTGAATTACCTCTTGCAAATTTTGACGGAATTGCTCAAGATGACCATGCTTGTCACATCATTGAACCAATCTTTTATCAGCGCTAAACGTATCACAGAAGTATTTGAAAAGGGTTCTGAAGATTTAGCAACTGAGCTGGTACAAAGTGAGTCAGTATTTGCTTTGGCGGTCAAAGACATAACGTTCACCTATCCAACCGCTGCCGAGCCGTCGCTGTCACATATTGATTTTAGTGTGAACGCTGGTGACTTTTTAGGTGTGATTGGTGGAACAGGCTCTGGGAAATCAACTTTAGTCGAACTTCTCACGCATCTCTACACACCGCAAGAGGGAAGCTTAGCTATTTTTCAAAATCAGCACTCTCCTAAAACGCTTGGGGAATGGCGTTCTTGGGTCAATGTGGTGCCACAAAAGGTAGAGTTATTTCAAGGAACAATTCGTTCAAATTTGACCTTGGGAATTCGTGATGAAGTGGGTGATAATGAGCTCTGGAGAGCTTTGGATATTGCTCAAGCTAGCGATTTTGTGTTAGAAAAAGAGGGACAATTGGATGCCAAGGTTGAGGCATTTGGGCGTAATTTCTCTGGCGGACAACGTCAACGTTTGACAATTGCGCGTGCGCTTGTCAGAAAAGCGCCGTTCTTAATCTTAGACGATTCGACATCAGCGCTTGATTATTTAACAGAAGCGAAGTTGCTATCAGCCATTCATGAGGAATTAAAAGAAGTGACTCTTGTTTTGATTTCACAACGCACTAATAGCTTGAAAGCAGCTGATAACATTTTGCTGCTAGATAAAGGACATCAACTTGGTTTTGCCAGCCATGATGAGTTACTCAAGCAAAATGATGTTTACCGTGCTATCCATTACTCACAACACCAAGAAGAAAGGGAGGCGTAAGATGAAGGCAAAAAATCAAAATCATACTAGCCGCCGTTTGTTCAAAGATCTTTTATCACAAAAAGAACTTGTTCTTGGTGCCACACTTGGAACGATTGCGCAAGTCGCTCTGACCGTTTATTTGCCTATTTTGATTGGGAATGCGGTGGATGTTGTTTTATCTCCGAAATCAATTAGTTTAATTGTGCCAATTGTAGCGAAAATGATTGTTGTTGTCGCTTTGAATACCTTGGTGCAATGGGTGAATCCATTGATTTATAACCGTCTAACGTTTGGTTATATTTACACATTGCGTCAAAAAGTCATGGAAAAATTAAACCAGATGCCGATTTCTTATCTTGACAAGAAAAGTTCAGGTGATTTGGTTAGTCGTGTGACAACTGATGCCGAACAATTGAGCAATGGTCTGTTAATGGTGTTCAATCAATTTTTTATTGGTATTCTAACGATTATCATTACCATTGTGACAATGGCTGATATTGATTTGTTAATGCTTGGTTTGGTGCTAATTTTGACACCATTATCACTTTTCTTAGCACGTTTTATCGCTCAAAAGAGTTACCATCTTTATCAAAATCAAACAAAATCACGTGGGCAACAAACGCAGTATATTGAAGAAATGATTCGTCAAGAAAGTTTACTCCACACCTTCAATGCGCAAGATATGGCTATTGACACTTTCACGACGATTAATGATACTTATTCTGATTACTCACAAGGAGCTATTTTCTATTCTTCAACGGTTAATCCGTCAACGCGTTTCATTAATAGCTTGATTTATGCTTTTTTGGCAGGGGTAGGGGCACTTCGGATTATGTCAGGTGTTTTTACAGTTGGGCAATTGACAACTTTCTTGAATTATGTCAATCAATACACCAAGCCATTTAATGATATTTCATCCGTTTTGTCAGAATTGCAGAGCGCCATTGCCTGTGCAGAACGTCTCTACGCTATTTTAGACGAAGAAAATGAGCCTCTTCCAGTAAAAGCTCATCTTAATGCAGATAGTATCCAAGGACAAATAGAATTCAAAGATGTGTCGTTTGGCTATACTAGCCAAAATACCTTGATTACCCACCTTAATTTATCAATCCCAGCGGCTTCAAAAGTGGCTATCGTTGGACCAACGGGTGCAGGAAAATCAACTTTAATCAATCTTTTAATGCGTTTTTATGAAGTCAATAGCGGAGCTATTTATTTGGATGGCATTTCTATGGCAGATTATTCTGTGTCAGAATTGCGTCAACAAATCGGTATGGTATTGCAAGAAACATGGCTGAAAGTTGGAACGATTCACGATAATATTGCATATGGAAATCCTGATGCTACACGAGAAGAAGTCATCGGTGCCGCAAAAGCAGCCAATGCTGATTTCTTTATTCGTCAGTTGCCAAATGGTTACGATACTTATCTGGCTGATGCAGGAGCGTCATTGTCGCAAGGACAACGTCAGCTGTTAACGATTGCACGAATTTTTGTCAAACTACCAAAAATCTTAATTCTCGACGAAGCAACTTCATCTATCGATACTCGAACAGAAGTATTGATTCAAGAAGCTTTTGAAAAATTAATGCAAGGAAGGACAAGTTTTATCATTGCACACCGCTTGTCAACTATTCAATCAGCTGATTTTATTTTAGTCATGGTAGATGGTGATATTGTCGAACACGGTACACACGACGATTTAATGGCAAAACAAGGCGTTTATTACCAAATGCAAACAGCCCAAGCAGGGTAGAAAAGATGTGAAAGTTGTTGTTGCTATTTACGTATTCACCTTACTTGCATTCATTTGATTGTCTAGACGGCGTTCATCATCAGATTGAAACCAGCAAATTAACGGAAACAATGTCCAATATTGGTTACATAAAGATAAAAACATCATGTTATCAATTACCAGATAAAAAAAGTCTTGATTCAATTAGACTTTGAGAGAAACTTAAAAAATCTGAGAAACAGATCTCAAATTTTTTAAGTCTAAAGACAATGTAGTGCCCATTCACCACCGTAAATGAGAATTAACACGTGTCCGATAATGGAAATTGGTTTACAGAGGATAATGATTTTTGAAAAAGTTTTGAAGGACATATTGCTAAGCGCGGCTAACATCACAAGTAAATCAGCAGGTGCAAAGGGTGATATCATACATAAAACAAAAATGATAGTAAAGGATTTATGGGTGGCAACAAGTTTTTCATATTTCTTGAAGGTTTCCTCTTTGACGAAAAACAGGCAAAATCGTTTTCCATACCAATGTGTCAGTAAAAATAAAATAGTAGAACCCAGGATAATACCAATGCCACTCGTTAAAATGCCAACAACTGGATGAAAAGTCATGACAGCTAAAACCATAGTCAAACTAATAGGGACGATTGGCACAACAACCTGCATCATTTGTAAAAGAGTGAAGAAAAGTGCCCCTAAAGATCTATCTTGCCCCACAAGCGTTTGTAGTTTGGCTTGATTAGTTAGATAGCCATGCTGATAAAGCCAAATCATAAAGAGACAAGAAGCGATAAAAACAACAGCTGAAATGATATGAATCAAACGCTGCACAAGTTTGTAATTGTTAAACAGAAATCTCATCTCCAATCTTACTTAATGATATTTATTGTAAAACTTTTTACTAACATCAGTCAACTTTTTAAAATTCATTTATCACTTTTTTAAAAATAGGTCTCAAGACGGATGTTTCCCTATCCTAGAAAGTCATATAATATAACTATCCTAAAAACTTTTCATATAACTCCTAAGCAAGTGGTTTTCCAGCCGCTTGCTTTCCTTTTTGTAAAATACATTTTCGTCAGTCATCTGTTAAGAAGCAGACATCTGCAGCTTAATATTGTCAAAACTTCATAAAGATATTGAAAATCTACTGCTAAATACATGAAATTATGCTACAATTAAAAAGAATACTGTCAGCTTAGGGCTGACTTTAATAGAAAGGGTAATAATGACTGACAATTCTAGTTTGAATGATGTTCAAAAAATCATTGTTCTTGATTATGGTAGCCAGTACAACCAATTGATTGCACGTCGTATCCGTGAATTTGGTGTGTTCTCAGAATTGAGAAGCCACAAAATCACAGCAGAAGAAGTGCGTGCGATTAACCCAATTGGTATCGTGCTTTCAGGTGGTCCAAATTCAGTTTATGCTGACAATGCTTTTGCTATTGATAAAGAAATTTTTGAATTGGGTATTCCAATTCTTGGTATCTGCTATGGTATGCAATTGTTGACTGACAAACTTGGTGGTAAAGTTGTTCCTGCTGGTCAAACTGGTAACAGCGAATACGGTCAATCAACACTTCGCTTAAAAGCAAATTCAAAATTATTTGCTGACACACCAGATGAACAAACCGTTCTAATGAGCCACGGCGATGCGGTTACCGAAATTCCAGCAGGTTTCCACCTTGTTGGTGATTCTGCTGATTGCCCTTACGCAGCTATTGAAAATACTGAGAAAAACATTTATGGTATCCAATTCCACCCAGAAGTTCGTCACTCAGTATATGGTAATGATATTTTACGTAACTTTGCTTTCCGAATCTGTGGTGCTAAAGGCGATTGGTCAATGGATAACTTCATTGACTTGCAAATCAATGAAATTCGCAAAAAAGTTGGAGACCGTAAAGTTCTTTTAGGACTTTCAGGTGGTGTTGATTCATCAGTTGTTGGTGTTCTTCTTCAACGTGCTATCGGTGACCAATTGACATGTATCTTCGTTGACCATGGTCTTCTTCGTAAAGGAGAAGGTGACCAAGTCATGAATATGCTTGGTGGTAAATTCGGATTGAACATCATTCGTGTTGATGCTTCAAAACGTTTCTTAGACCTTCTTGCTGGTGTTGATGACCCAGAGAAAAAACGTAAAATCATTGGTAATGAATTTGTTAGTGTATTTGATGACGAAGCAAGCAAACTTAAAGGTGTTGACTTCTTAGCACAAGGTACTCTTTACACAGACGTTATCGAGTCTGGTACAGATACTGCCCAAACGATCAAATCACACCACAACGTTGGTGGTCTCCCAGAAGATATGCAATTTGAATTGATTGAGCCACTCAACACACTTTTCAAAGATGAAGTTCGTGCGCTTGGTACAGCTCTTGGTATGCCAGATGAAATCGTTTGGCGCCAACCATTCCCAGGACCAGGGCTTGCTATCCGTGTTATGGGTGAAATCACAGCTGAGCGTCTTGAAACTGTTCGTGAATCTGACGCTATCCTTCGTGAAGAAATTGCTAAAGCAGGTCTTGACCGCGACATCTGGCAATATTTCACTGTTAATACAGGTGTTCGTTCAGTTGGTGTTATGGGTGACGGACGCACTTACGATTACACAATCGCAATCCGCGCTATCACATCAATCGACGGAATGACAGCAGACTTTGCACGTATCCCATGGGATGTGCTTCAAAAAATTTCAGTCCGTATCGTAAACGAAGTTGACCACGTCAACCGCATCGTCTATGACATCACAAGTAAACCACCAGCAACAGTAGAGTGGGAATAGAGTTAATAAGTATAAAAAGCCTATGAAATCAATCTTTCAAAGGCTTTTTTCTACTATTTGTCAAGTATATCAATGCTTGGAAGATAAATTATTTTTGAGCAAGTGTTCATCAATA
>CAKPVT010000011.1 GCA_934196125.1 uncultured Streptococcus sp.
CACAGCTCACAGCTCACAGCTCACGCTGATTATGTAATCGGACGTGTTTTTTGTCAAGCCCTAAAACAGGCTTTTTCGCATTTTAGCGAAAAAGCCTTTTATGCTCCCTACGAAAGTGGGGTGGCATAATGGCTGGCTCACTCCACAACGCTAAAAAAGTCAAAAACGATGAGTTTTATACTCGTTATAAAGATATTGCTGAGGAAATGGGGCATTATAGAGAACACTTTAGAGATAAGGTTATCTACTGTAATTGTGATGACCCAACACAATCAAATTTTTGGCGTTATTTTCATAACAACTTTGCTAGTTTGGGTATTAAAAAACTGATAGCAACACATTTTCAAGAAGATAGCGAACCTTCGTATGCTCTGATTTATGAAGGTGGCGATGATTTCAATATGGAAGCTGGAAATATTGAAACTATTTATGGGGATGATGAGTATACCGCTGGAGATTTCCGAAGCAAGGACAGTATAAACTATCTGAAAGAAGCTGATATTGTTGTGACTAATCCTCCGTTTAGTTTGTTTAGAGAATATATTTCTCAATTAATGGAACATCAAAAAAAATTTATCGTTATCGGAAACAAAAACTCTGTAACATATAAGGAAATTTTTCCACTTATTCAGAATAACCAAATTTGGATTGGTGCTAGAAGTATGAATTCAGACTTTTGGTTGTACGTTCCAGATGATGCAAAATATGAGAAATTAGACGAAGATGGCAGAAAAGTTAAGCATATTATGGCTTGTTGGTACACTGACTTAGATTTACAAAAGCGTCATGATGGCTTATGGCATATTGGAGATAAGTTCGACCAAACAAAAGCTCATAAGTATTATGAAGGATTTGAAAAGAAATACCCAAAATACGATAATTATAATGGAATAAATGTAGATAACGTAAAAGATATACCAATTGATTATGAAGGAATGATGGGTGTTCCTATTACTTACATTGATAAATTCAACCCAAAAGAATTTGAAATATTAGGTTGTTCATATTCATACGGAGACCCAGGTGAACCATTCCATAAACAAGGAGAGAGTTTCAATGTTAGTGTTAATAACAAAAATGTTTATAAACGTATTTTTATAAGAAACTTAAATCCTATCAGTCGTACAGAAGACAGAGGTTATTAACAAGGAGGTAATATTATGAAAGTAACTAGATTAAGAGATTTACTAAATAAACCATTTACCATTCGAAATTTGGCTAGTGGTTATACCAATAACGATGATGGTGCAACAACAGATGCTGTAAAAGGATATAATGGTAACTTAAATATCCGTCCGTCTTATCAAAGAAATAGCGTATATAACGAAGATAAGAGACAAGCTGTAATCCAAACCGTTTTAGACGAGTGTCCTTTAGGTATCATGTACTGGGTTGATTTAGGAAACGGACAATATGAAGTTCTAGATGGTCAACAACGTATTTTAGCTATTTGTAATTATGTTATGGGGAATTACTCTGTAAAATCAAGTAAATTTCCATCCAGTGCTCCACAACAAGATTTCCCAAATCTTCAGATGAACCTAACTGACTTAGCAGAACAAATTCTTGATTATGAGTTAGACATATATGTTTGTGAAGGAACTGCTTCCGAAAAAATGAAATGGTTTCATGTTATCAATACAGCAGGCGAACCATTAAATGAGCAAGAATTAAGAAACTCTGCTTATACAGGAACTTGGCTTTCTGATGCTAAACAAAGATTTTCAACAAAGACTGGACGTGGCGTTGTACTTGCTGACGAGAATCCGAATAACGATAAAGCAGAACCACTATTAAATGGTAATTGGAATAGACAAGAGTATCTACAAACTGCTATTAAATGGGCTTCACAAAATGATAATGACGATAGTACAAATACAATCGAAGATTATATGTTGAAGCATCAAGGAGATGCAGATGCTTCTGGATTATGGCAAAATTTTTCTGCCATAATTGAATGGGTTCGTGGAAAGTTTATAAGCTATCAAAACAGTTTGAAAGGGATGGATTGGGGAACAATCTACAAAGAGTATCAATTAGGACAGTTAGACAACAATATCATCAAAAATAGTGCTTCTGTCATTAACGAAAAAATTGCAGAGTTGGTAAATGATGATGAAGTCACAACTAAAATGAAAGGGATTTATCAGTACATCATTTACGGAGATTCCAAATATCTCCAACTTAGAGCTTTTGATGATAAAACCATTAAGCAAAAATATGAAGAACAGAGCCATCACTGCGTTTATTGTGTGGATGAAGGAAACAACAGAGAGTATGCTCTTAAAGAACTAGCAGGCGACCATATTACACCGTGGTCTTTAGGTGGAAAAACTGTCCTTGAAAATTGCCAACTATTATGTAAAAAGCACAACTCTTCAAAAGGGAACAACTATTAAAATTGAAAAGGCGACTTCCAAAACGGAAATCGTCTTTTTTGATATTCTCATAAATACAATATGTTGTTGGTGGTGGTGTAAACTGGTATATAGTTCCCAAATATAAAATAAATACACAATAAAATCTATTTAATATACAGTAAAATGCATTTTATTCTATACTACAGATTTCTTTGGTTACTTTTTTGGTTAACATTAACTCATAGCTCTCAAAAAACCACATATTTTTAAAGAATCTTTGCTTGATAATCTGACACTTGGTCGTTCTGTGGACAAAGAGCAAGAATCTCTATTGCCCGTGAATTAATTGGTAACAAACCAATACTCATCATGGACGAGGGTGTTTCAAACCTAGACAAAACGACCGCTATTAATATTGAACGACGTCTGCTTCAGACCAAAGAACTAACAGTTATCATGATTACGCATCATCTCTATGACGAAAATAGAGCACTATTTGACCAAATTATCGAGATATAGAATATATTTTACGAGGAAAACCAGTAGAAAAAAACCGTCAGCCTCGAGCACTGACGGTAACTTTTTGTATTCTATCAATTAAGCAGATAAAACTTTACGTCCTTTACGACGGCGAGCAGCAAGCACGCGACGTCCGTTTTTAGTTGACATACGGTGACGGAATCCGTGTTTACGTTGACGACGGATTTTACTTGGTTGATAAGTACGTTTCACGATGAATACCTCCTCATAGATTTTCGTATTCGTTTAGCCGGCTATATTTGATCAGTTACTAAACATACCATATTATTTTATAATAAGAATAGGAAGCTGTCAAGAACCACTTGGTTTTGGTATGTGTCTTGTTTTCTGGGAATTTTCAAATAAGCTAGAAAAAAACGTTGAAAACAGAGAATTCTTATCATCGAAAAAAGACTGAAACAATTTTTTCCTTTGCTTCAGTCTTGACGCCAATCACCAAAGAAGAGCTCCTCTAATTGATCAATCCTCTCTAAAAGAATAAGCCTCGCCATTGCACAGGCGCCTTTGATTGACCAATACATTCCACGATGTTTCATTCGATAAGTCACTTGACGATGCTGACTTTCCATGACTCCAATTCCTTTATGAGAGAGACCTCTTAATTTAGCGGGTTTGGTATCCTTAAAATTATCAAGCAACTTCTGACGAAACTGTTGAAAATCATAATAGTCTTCTTCATCAAAAATTAAAGCCTCAGTAGTATCTAAGACCGTTTTTAATAATTTTCGATCATACGTTTGAACTGCCTTAAAAACTAAATCTTGAAGGACTTTTGGATAAGGTTTGAAAAATCGTTTGAGTTTTTCTTTTACATGATAGGCATCCCAAAAATGTTCGTGACGTTTAATCTTGAGTGCCTTTTGAATATTTTGAAAAACACGTCTGGTATATCCTTTACCATTATCTGAGTTAGTCACTAAAATGGTTTGATCGGTAATTTCAAAATGATTATAAAGGTAATCTAACAACTCTTCTCTGGCTATATCATAATCAGTATGAATGATTTCATGCTTATTAAGGAGAACTGACCGTCCATGGACTTTTTTAGTTCCTGTATGAATAAGAAAATGGGCTAAATCTGTGTTATGCTTCTCGTTATTTTTAGAAGTTGTTTTCACCAGAACACCGTCACCCTCAACATAAATAATCGGTACTTTGATTTTTTCTGGAACTTGTTCCTCCACAAAATAACGATAATGACTCTTTTCAGAGAATAATTGTCCTGTTAATTTAACAGCTTTTAGAACAGTATCTTTCGTAATGTCTAGGCGGTAAGATAACTTTATCATTCGACAAACTTGACGATAAGACATTTCTGAAGCATATCTAGCAAAGTGATACACTAATTCTAGCGAACAACGCTGATATTTTTTCAAAGCCAACCAGTCATCAACAGGATAACGTGTCTCATCTCCTCGTCGCCAGCGGCTTCTTGAAAAAGTGATTTCACCAAACGTAAATAATACGGTTCTTTCACTACTATCCACTCTTTTATAGCCATTTGCTCGCATGGTGGGAGCTATCTGTTTATCATAATCAGCAATTTTCTTTAAGAATAATTGCTTACCATAATCATCACGTTCTTCTACAAATCCTCTTTCATCAAATCTCATTACTACCATAGCTCTATTATAACACCTAATTCTGTTTTTCATAAACACTTATTGCCAAGAATCAGGAGTTATATGCCCTTAAGAATATTCTAATAAGAGCAATTACATTGTAACAATTATATATTCATGCCTTTTTGTAATTTTTTTGTCTGTTTTAACGGATTTTTTTCATTTTTACGGTTTTTTGAGGTAAAAACTTGACACGGAATTGAAAATGTGTTACAATGTGATACATAGAGAAAATAACATGAAAGGTACTGAGGAAAGAAAAATGACTACTATAACTGTTAGATTAAATCACAATGAGGAAGAACTATTTAAAGGGTATTCACAGCTTTCAGGAGAAAGTATCTCAACACTTTTGAAAAAAGCTTTAAAGAATAACATTGAAGATGAACTTGACCTCAAGGCTTATCAAGAAGCTTATCAAGAATATCAAAAAGACCCTGAAACAATTTCTCACGCTGACTTTAAAAAACAACTAGGATTTTAAATATATCCTAAAGAAAGAGGTGTCCAATGTATAGCGTACGATATTCTAAAAAAGCTCAAAAGCAAATTGGAAAATTAGATAAATCCGTTCAGCGACTTTTATTTGCTTGGATTGATAAAAACTTAGAGGGGACTGATGACCCACGACAGCATGGTCGAGGGCTTACTGCTAACCGTTCTAATCAATGGCGTTACCGTATTGGTAATTATCGACTGATTTGTGACATACAAGAGGATAAAGCTATTATTTTAGCTCTTGAATTTGGACATAGGAGTACAATTTATAAATAAAAAAACAGCTATATAATGAATGTAGCTGTTTTTATTATATTAGCGGTAATAAAAAAGAGCTAGCAAAGACTAGCTCTCCATCCATACTCCCGAGGGGTATGGATTTAGCACAAATTAATGTAAGACCCTTAATTTCTTACACACTTATTATACCAAAAAAACGCTCCCAGTCAAAGCCGAGAGCGTGTTAAAGTGTTTGCTATTTAAATTTTCTGATAAAAAAGACTGTAAATTGTTCTGTTTAGAATAAGTTAATTTTCTTTACGTTTACGAATACCAACTAATCCTACTGTTAGCTACTATCTTTTTGAGACTATCCCTTTTGTTAAATTTTTTACAATGATATTCCAGTGCGTTTTTCATGCGTTTGTTTCATCTCTTTAGCAAAGTCATAATCGAATGTGTCTAATTTTTTGAGAATAATCAGTATGTCTATAAAATCAAGAGATTTTCCTATTAATTTTTTCAAAAAAATACCCCAGCATATAACTGGAGCATTCATTATCATTCTTCTAAAGCTTCGTATAAGGCTTCTTTTAGCTCTTCGACCGTTGTTGCTCTAGGGGAATCTAAGCTTAGTTCTTCCTCGACTTGACCGCTGTCAGTATCGTATGTCTTTAGAACCGCATTCAGTTAAAGAATACAATAGACCACCTTCCTCATCAGCGATGACTTTAGTATTTTCATCAATACTCCAGTTGTTAAACATCTCATCAACGTAATCTTTTGTAAAAAATTCTTCTCCCTTTAAATCACTAACAATCTTATCAATGGTATAATTACCAGTCTTATGCGATACCACACTAGTCTCAACGTCAGAAGCTACTAATTGAGTATTGACCCCAAACAATAAAAACAATACCCCTAAAGTACAACAAACAACCAAAAACACCTTTTTCATAACCTATTCCCTCCCTAAAACCATAACCACTATAAAAATATATACTTTTTAAAAAGTGTATCTTTTTAAAAATATTTTAATGCTAAATATAGCAAAAAAGTGAGACAACTAAAATCTCACTCTCTTAAATTTATAGATACTTACTAATTTTTCTCTTGTAATTTCTTATTGATATTTCTCACGCGAGTGCTGAAGCTTAGATAGATAAACAACCAAATCACCAAATAAGTAATGAAAAATTCCGCTAAAAAACGCCATGACCAGATAAACGACGTTGTGATGCCGTTAAGCAAATTAAGGCAACTATCCAAACTATAAACCAAACAAAAATGAATGATAAATTGCCAGATGACTGGGAGAGTTTCTGATTCAAAAATCATGCTAACCAAGCCAATCAAACCACTAATAAATACCACATTCATAATCTGTTGAACGGTCTGTATCTCAGCACCACTTTGCCACAAGAAAAAGATGTATGCTAAACTTCCAATGCCAATCCCCATAAACCAATAAATACTGATAAGTTTTATATATTTTCTCACATCAAATTCCTCACAATCCCAAACGTCTTTCTAGCTCTGACAAATAACGCCGACTAACATCTGTTTTGATTTTTCCTGTCAATATCGCTAACATATTGCCTGAAAAGCTATTCTCAAGTGCTTTCAGATGATTGATATTAATCAAAGCATGCTTAGAAACTTGGACAAAATCTGGGTTTGCTAAGCGCTGGCGAAATTTATACAAGCGGTCGTTAGTCAACAATCGTCCCTGCGTCGTTTCCAAAATCAAAGAAGTCCCATCAACATCCACAAGAATCAAATCTGACACGCGTAATAACTCTGTACGAACAGCTGTTTTTACTGGCAAAATCTCCACCCTACCCTGCTCAAATTTCGCTAAATAATCTAAAACATCTTGGACAGCTTGGTCGTATTTTCCACTTCGTACCAAAACTTCAATAGTCTCTTTTGGTAAACTGCTATCCTCTTCAAACTGGTAATGCACCCTTCAACTCCTCTTATTTACGTTTAGTCAATGAAAATTGCTCAAGATACAAGCTTAGTGCCAGAAGAACGACGATGCCACAAATAACAAGACTCACTAAAAGTATTTCTTGATTTAAGGTTGTTAAGCTTTTTAATTTCAACCCAATCCCTAAAAATTCTTTTGCATCCGTGTTAACAGCATCTTTTGCAATCAAAAGCTGACGATAAGCTGCTGATACGTAAGCTGCTGGCGTTAATTTAACCACTTTTTGTGCAAAATCAGGCAACGCCCCAATTGGCATGTAAACTCCAACAAGAAATCCTGAAACTGTTCCTACAATAGTCGATAAAGCTTCATTTGTTGTTAGTGTTTTAACAAATTGCAAAACAAGGAGAGCAAAACCAGCTCCCATGATTGAACTTAAAAGCATTATTAAAAGCATTTGAGGTAAATGGTTAAAACCAAAATCAATGCTATCTTGCCAGTAAAAATAAAGCTGCATGGTAACCAACATGACTAGCTGCATAATAAAACCAATCACACTAGATGAAATGAGGTAGCCAAGATAAAGTTTTAATTGTGAAATATCTGTCAGTAAAAAATCTTCTAACTTATGACTGACCTTATCTTGAACCAAGCGAGAAATACCAGTCCACGTTGTTGTAATACTCGTTACCGCTAGCGTCCCACCAAGCACCCAATTATCGAGTAATTCTTCAAGATTTGGTGTGCCAGTAAAGGAATCTTGCATGTTCTTTTGTAAAAAAACAACATAAAGAATAAATGCAATCAAAGCTCCCAAAAGTGAGAAAAAGACACTTGCTTTATTTGAAAAATAGAGTTTTAAATTGCGTTTGGTCATCGCCCACATTTAAGCCATCTCCCTTCCCGTAATGCTCAAAAAGACATCATTAATATTGGCTTTCATATAGTCAAAATCACTAATTACGTCTCGCTTATCAGATAAAATGGCTAAAGCATTAGCCGAATCATCCACAAACATTTTTAACTGACCGTTTTCTAAAAGCTTGTAATCAATATCTGAAAAAGCCGTGATATTATCCGTTTCAATTAACAAATATGGTTTTGAATATCTTTCTTTCAGTTCCTTAGCAGAACCTTTGGCTAAAACCTTCCCGTGATCAATAATATAGGTCATATCAGCATTTTCAGCCTCTTCAAGGTAATGAGTGGTCAAAAAGATAGTCAAGTTTTCTTCACGCTGTAAACGGCGTAAAATCTCCCAAATAGCCCGACGTGTCTGAATATCAAGTCCTGTCGTTGGCTCATCTAAGAAAAGCAAATTTGGCTTATTCAAAAGTGCACGAATGATATCAACACGACGACGTTGTCCACCAGACAAAGTGCCATAAGTTTGATTAAGAAAATCCTGTAAACCTGTCAATCGAATAAGTTTTTCTAACCAAGCTTTATCTTGTTTACGATAAAGTGCTTGGCGACTTTTCAGATTATCTAAAACACTCAATTCCTCATCAAGCACACTCTCTTGAAAAACCATTCCAATTTTCAAATCTGCTGCCAATTCAATCTCACCTGATGTTGGTTTTAAGAGCCCCGTCAGCATTTTCATGGTTATTGATTTTCCAGCGCCATTTGTCCCAATATAAGCTAGCAATTTCCCTTCTTCCACTTCTAAATTTAAGTGGTCAATCACCGTTTTATCTCCAAAGGTTTTGATTAAATCTTTTGTTCTAATAAGCATAATTAACCCTCCCTTTTGACATTATTTTATCAAAAAAAGGCTTGAAATAAAGCCTTTTTCGGTAAGCGGTCAAAAATAAGCGGTAAATGGCATTAAAAAAAGCCCGAATGGGCTTTTAAGTCTTATTGAACAGGTGTTACGACCACGTAACGATTTGGGTCGTTACCTTCAGAATAACTATCAACACCATCAATGCTTGTGATTGTTTTGTGAACAATTTTTCGCTCGCTATTGCTCATTGGGTCCATGACATAATCTTTACCAGTTACGAGAACACGATTGGCTACTTTGCGAGTAAATTCAATCAATGTTTCTGTGCGGTGTTCCACATAATCATGAACATTCAAAATGACAGAAAAATTCTTTGAATAACGGTCATGTAAGAAATTTTGTGAAAGCAATTGAAGAGATTTCAAAACTTTTCCGTGATAACCAATGACACGACCAGCTTCTGGCGTTTCAATTTGCAACTTGATTTGACGGCGATTGTGGCTAGCTTCAACCGTTGCATCAATGTCCATTTCATAGATGATTTTTTTGACATATTCTACAACTTCTTCCGTAGCTTTTTCGATGTCTTTACTCAATTCACGTTGATCTGGAAATTCACTAGCAACAAATTCTTCAAAAGATTGCTCAGTTTTAGTCACTTCTGGGCTTTCGTCAATCTGAACATCTTCTTCAACTGGTTCTTCAGCCTTTTCAAGCGCTTCTAAAACATCTGTATGCCCAGCTTCTTCAAGAATGGTTTGTGTTTTTTTCTTGTGCATGACAATATCTTCTTTAACTGAACCGTCAATGACTTCGCCACGCTCTTCCATTTTCTTAATAATGCTGGTAAGTTTTCGAAGTTCCATTGTATCTTCAAATTTTGATGATACAGGTTCATTTTTTTGATTAACTTCCTCTGGCACACCCTTAACTACTTTTTGGTTAGCTCGGTGAGCCGTCACTTCATTAATCCCTTCGATATCAACCTGAGCAGGCTTTCTACCAAAACCTAAGAACCCTTTTTTTTCACGAGAAACCACTTTAATGTGGGTTTTAAGGCGTGACAAATGCAACTCTTTCAAGCCTTTTTCAATAGCATCTTCGACAGTTCTACCTGTGAATATTACCATACTTTCTTCCTCTTACTTTCTTCTCTTTTGCGCTTTCTTCTTAGCACGACGAATCTTAGCCGCACGTTCTTTTTCAGCTTGTTCCTCTTCCAATCGTTTGGCAATGATTTTGAAAGGATTATTCAACAAAAGAATTTGGAATACCTGAAAAGCATAAGAAACTGACCAATAAAGCACAACCCCTGAAGCCAATCTGAAACTCATAAAGAAAATCATAATTGGCATCACATAAGTCATCACCGTCATGGCAATATTTTTCTCACGCGCTGCTTTGTTTGTTAACCAAGATGAAAGGAATGTGAACAAAGCGGCTAAAACAGGCAAAATAAAATATGGGTCTGGTTTTGATAATTCAATCCATAAAAATGTACCTGTTTTCAAAAAGGCAACACGAGTTAAGGCTTGATACAAAGCCATCAAAATCGGCAATTGAACGACTAGTGGGAGCATCGTCGCATATGGATTAACACCGTATTCCTTGTAAAGCGCTTGGCTTTCTTCTGTCAACTTCATGCGGCTGTCTGTATCACGACCAGGATACTTTTCTTGCAACTTTTTAAGCTCTGGCTGCAAGTCTTGCATTTTTTGCCCTGATTTGATTTGCATATTGTAAAGTGGCATCATGATTGCTCGAATGATAATGGTAAAGAGAACAATCCCAACTCCGATTCGACCATTAATCGATAGCCACTGAATAGCTTTGGCAAAGAAATAAACAATTTGATCCCAGCCATTAGTTGATGAAGCGGTTACTTCGCTACGACCACAAGCAGCCAAAAGTATTAAAGTAAGACTACTTAATCCTAATAATTTAATCTTTCTTTTCACTATTTAGACCTTCCTGATATAAATTGGCAAGTTTTAAAACATGGAGTAAATTTTTCTTCACTTCATGATAATCAAGTTCCTCGACACCTTTACGAGCAATGATAACAAAATCATGATGTCGTAAATTTGGTGACAACTCCATAACAACATGTCGAATTTTTCGTTTGATGCTATTTCGGGTAACAGCATTACCAAGTTTTTTGCTTACAGAAAGCCCTACACGATAGTGGCCTTGATTTTTTTCTAATTGATAGACGACAAATTTTCGATTGGCAACACTTGTTCCCTTGCTAAAAATTGCCTGAAAATCTTTGTCACTTTTGACACGATAGGTTTTCTTCAACGTACGACTCCATTCTAAATTATTTTTATTATACCATAAAAATTTAAAAAGCCCTAACCTCTAAGGAGTTTGGGCTCATTATCTTTAAAATATTTTTATTGGAAAATACGCTTAAAAATCTTGAAAAGCCTAAGTGTCTATTAATCTAAGTTTTGCAAGGCTTCATTGGCTAATTTAATTTGCCATTTGACTTGGTCAAATCCTGTTCCACCAAGAGAATGACGACGCTCAACAGCGGTGTGTGATTTAAGCGTTTCATAAATGTCCTCATCAATCAAATCAGAAATTTCTTGGTAACGTTCAAACGGTACGTCTTGCAAATAATAGCCAGCTTTAGTACATTCTAATACTAATTTACCAACGATTTCATGAGCTTGACGGAATGGAAGCCCTTTGCTTGCGAGATAGTCAGCCAATTCAGTTGCATTTGAAAAATCTTTTTCAGTCGATTCAGCCATATGCTCTTTATTGACCGTCATGGTTTTAAGCATACCAGCCAAAATATCAATAGCCACCGTAATGGTTTCAACCGTATCAAACATGCCTTCTTTATCTTCTTGCAAATCTTTATTATAAGCCAAAGGCAAAGATTTCATAACCGTCAAAAGTCCAAAAAGATTACCGTAAACACGACCAGATTTTCCGCGAATCAATTCTGCCATATCAGGATTTTTCTTTTGCGGCATGATTGATGAACCTGTTGAGAACGTATCTGAAAGCGTCACAAACTTAAATTCATTTGAGCACCAGCTGATGATTTCTTCACAAATACGGCTCATATGCATCATCAAAATCGAACTATTTGCCAAAAATTCCAAGATAAAATCACGGTCAGACACTGCATCAAGTGAATTGCTGTAAGATTTGGCAAAGCCCATAAGCTCCGCTGTCATCTCACGGTCAATTGGAAAAGTTGTTCCAGCAAGAGCAGCCGCACCAAGCGGTGATATATCCGTATGTTTCACATTAAATTCAAAACGTTCACTATCACGCGTAAACATATTATAATACGCCATTAAGTGATGCCCAAATGAAATCGGCTGTGCGTGTTGCAAATGCGTATAACCTGGCATGATAGTATAGACATGCTCATCAGCCAAGTCCACCAACGTTTGACGTAAATTGCTAAGCTTTTCAATCACTTCATCAAGCTTAGCTTTTAAGTACAAGTGCATATCAGTTGCCACTTGGTCATTACGTGAACGCGCCGTATGCAATTTTCCAGCCACAGGACCGATTTTAGCAGTCAAGAGACTTTCCATATTCATGTGAACATCTTCGTTTGACACATCAAATTCAATTTTTCCAGCCTTGTATTCTGTAAGCAATTCTTCAAGACCTTCTTTGATTTGCGCAGCTTCGTCTTTTGCAATAATGCCTGTTCCACCAAGCATGGTCACGTGAGCAATTGAGCCTTTCAAATCAAATTCTGCCATTTTTTGGTCAAAAGAAATCGATGCTCCAAATTCTTCAACCCATTTTTCAAGACCAGCTTCAAAACGCCCGCCCCATAATTTATGATTTTCTGTTGTCATATCACTGATGCAATGAACCACCAAAGCTGGCGTTCAAAGCCTTTCTCTTTTCTTATTTCAATTAACAAATAAGTCCTAGGGGCTACCAAGGACTTATGATGTGATGCCTCACGGGGCGAATGTCTTAAATGATTCTCACAGGATATCATTATTTAAGCTCGATGCCACTCTCTGTTGATATTAACGAGGGTTTGGTAAGTTATAAAAAAAGAGTCTCAGATGGGGCTCCCTGTCCCCTTTTATCTGATTCTTGGTGGAAGTTTTCGGTACTAATCATAGTCATCATGACTTGCCGTATCCTAAGTACTGCCTGCGCCATTCTTCCTTGGTTAGCTTTGAACCCCTCACCAATTCTTTTCTTATTTATTTGGCTGTGACTTGTTCACGCCCATGTTTTTCTTTTCTTTTTCATAATCGACTGCTTAAGCAGATGATTTATTTATTGTTAACTTGTGAATTAACTTGGGTTGGTAGTCCCCAAAGTTTGATGAATCCTACAGCTGCATCTTGGTCAAAGCTGTCAGCCGATGTGTAAGTTGCCAAGTTTTCGTCGTAAAGTGAGTTTGGTGATTTACGAGCCACAACTTGAGCATGACCTTTGTAAAGTTTCACTTTAGCGGTACCGTTAACCACTTTTTGTGTTTCTTTGATGTAAGCAATGATAGCTTCTGTCGCAGGGCTAAACCACAAAGCATTGTAGATAAGATTTGACAATTCATTTTCAAGAATTGGTTTGAAATGAGAAACTTCACGTACCAATGTGATGTCTTCGATTGCTTTGTGAGCTATCAAAAGTGTGATCGCACCTGGGCATTCGTAAATTTCACGTGATTTGATACCAATCAAACGGTTTTCAACGTGGTCAATACGTCCAACACCGTGTTTACCAGCGATTGTGTTTAATTTTTGGATAAGGTCTGCCAATTTTAGCTCTTCGCCGTTAAGTGCAACTGGTTTTCCTTCTTTAAATTCAATATCAACAAATTCTGCTGTATCTGGAGCTTCTTCTGGAGAAGTTGTGATACCAAAAGCATCCTCTGGTGCTTGATTCCATGGATTTTCAAGGACACCACATTCATTAGCACGACCCCAAAGGTTTTGGTCAACTGAGTATGGGTTGTCAAGATCAGCAGGAACTGGCACACCGTTTGCTTTAGCGTATTCAATTTCTTCTTCACGAGACCATTTCCATTCACGAACTGGAGCAATAACTTTCAAGTTTGGATCAAGTGCAGCGATTGCCACTTCAAAACGAACTTGGTCATTACCTTTACCAGTACATCCGTGAGCAATAGTAGTCGCACCAGTTTTATGAGCAATTTCAACCAATTTTTTAGAAATGACTGGACGGCTAAGGGCTGATACCAATGGGTATTTTTGTTCGTAGTAAGCGTGACCTTGAAGTGCTGGAAGCACATATTCCTCAGCAAATTCATCTTTAACGTCAAGAACGTAAGATTCAACTGCACCAACTTTAAGAGCTTTATCATGAATAAAATCAAGGTCTTTACCTTCGCCGACATCCATACAAACAGCAACGACGTCATAATCTTTCATAAGCCAAGTAATGGCAACTGAAGTATCAAGACCACCAGAGTACGCAAGGATAACTTTTTCTTTTGACATAGGAATACTCTCTTTTCTTAGTTTTGTGTTTTTATCAATTTTATATGTATAATTATACATAGCAAAACCAATCCTGTCAACACTTTTTTTGAATATTTTTTTCAAAAAAACTTAATTTTTTATGATTTTATAACAAATATACCGCATATATACAGAAATAAGCGCTTTTTATGCAAAAAAAACTCCCCAGAAAAAGCTAGAGAGAATATATTAGCTAAATTATTGAATTTTTTCAAAGCGTTCTGTGTAGAACAAAGCTGCTGTCATCACAATTGTACAGATGAACAACTACTGTCCATGAACCAAAGAGATTAAAACTAAATCCGAAAAGCGTTGGTCCAAAAGCTGCTAGGAAGTAACCACCTGATTGCACCATACCAGATAATTGTGCTGTTTGGCTTGGTGTGTGTGATTTCATTGAGAATGTCACAAGCAAGTATGGGAACAAAGCACTAACAGCAATACCGATTAAAGCATTGACAGTCAACCAGTAAGCAAAGCTGCTTGTTTGGAAGAGAAGCATTCCTGTACCTACAATAGCACAAGCTGACACAATCGCAAGCATGATTTTACGGTTTTTACTTGAAAGATTTGTTGTCAAAGTAGGGATTGTCAATGAAAATGGCAAGCTAATCAATGAATAAATTGATGCCAAGATACCTGCTGCTTCGCTTGAAAGACCAGCTTGGCTAGCCATTGTTGGCAACCAAGTCATTCCTGTGTAGAAAAGAAGAGATTGCAAACCACCAAAGACAAGAAGCGCGATAGCGGCTTTATTTTTCCAAAGTGATATTGAACATTTTTCTTCATCTTGCTCTGTCATATGATTGTGGAAAGTATTTGGGAACCAAACTGCCAAAGCTACCAAAATCAAGAAACTAAGAATCAGAATTAACCCTTTCCAAGATGTTGCTTTAACAATTGGAACAGCAACTGAAGCGGCAACTGATGAAGAAAGCCCCATAGCTGTTGTATAAATCGTTGTCAACAATCCGATACGGAACGGTTGGTTTGCCAAAATAATACTTGGGAACAAAACATTCTTCATGGCAATGCTGATTCCGATAATCATTGTACCGATGTAAAGACTTGGAAGGTTAAGCACGCGCATGCTTGAACCGATAAACATGGCAACCAGAACCATGGTGAATAATTTTTCAAGTCCAAATTTATCCGCTAAACGTGGTGCCAAAGATGAACAAAAGGCAAACATAATCAACGGAATACTTGTCAAAACACCCAAAGAATTGACTGAAACTCCTAAACTATCCGCAACATAGCTAAGGACAGTTGGAATTGTCGTAAATGGGATACGCATAACAGCGCCCACAAGAATAAGTCCTAGGACGAAAAAGATAGAATAGTCTTTTTTCATGTAACTCCTCTTAACTTATAAATAACAAATTTTTAAAGCCTATTATAACAAGAAGTAAATGACTTTAGAATAGGTAATAGCAAAGAAAGCATTCTTCACAAGCAATTAAAATCTTTCTAAAAATTCATAATTTTAGATAAAAATACAACTTAATATATTTGCTTGATTTACTCTAAAATAACAGCGTCTTTTTCTGACACACCGTCTAAAGGAAAATATAAAAAGCCTAAGAATACCTCAGACTTTTTTAGCTATTATTTCAAGTTTTGAAGCATGTTATCAATGTGTTCAATTGATTTTTCACGACCAAGAAGGTAGATAGTATCTGGAAGTTCTGGACCGTGCATTTCACCTGAAACGGCGATACGAATTGGCATGAAGAGGTTTTTACCTTTGATACCAGTTTCTTTTTGAACAGCTTTGATTTGTGGGAAGATGTTTTCTGATTTGAAATCTTCGTCACTCATAGCTTCAAGTTTAGCTTTGAAGGCTTCAAGAACTGTTGGAACTGTTTCACCAGCCATGAATTCTTTTTCAGCATCTGTCAATTCTGGGAAATCTTCAAAGAACAAATCAGTCAATGGAAGGATTTCATCAACAGATTTCATTTGTGGTTTGTAAAGTTCAACTAATTTTTCTGCTTTATCAGTCAAACGACCAGCTTCTTCCAAGAATGGTTTAGCCATTGCAAAGATTGTATCAAAATCTGCGTTCTTGATGTATTCGTTGCTCATCCAGTCCATTTTCTTTTGGTCAAAAGCAGCTAGAGATTTGCTCAAACGGTGTTCATCAAAGAGTTTAATCAATTCTTCACGTGAGAAGATTTCGTCTTCACCACCTGGGTTCCAACCAAGAAGAGCGATGAAGTTGAAGACTGCTTCTGGCATGTAACCTTTTTTACGGTAGTCTTCGATGAATTGAAGTGTGTTAGTATCACGTTTTGACAATTTTTTACCAGTTTCAGAGTTGATAATCAATGTCATGTGACCGAATTCTGGTGCTTCCCAACCAAGTGCTTCGTAAACCATCAATTGTTTCGGTGTGTTTGCGATGTGGTCATCCCCACGGATAACGTGAGAGATTTCCATCAAGTAGTCATCGATAACAACGGCAAAGTTGTATGTTGGGTAACCATCTTTTTTCTGGATAACCCAGTCACCACCGACGTTTCCACCTTCAAATTCGATGTCGCCTTTAACGATATCATGCCATTTGTAGATACCAGATTCGTTAACAGCCAAACGAACTGTAGGGATGATTCCTTTTGCTTCACGTTCTGCGATGTATGCTGCTTTTTCTTCTTCAGACATACCAAGGAATTCGTTGATGTAACGAGGAGTTTCACCAGCAGCTTCTTGGCGTTCACGTTCTGCAGCTAATTCTTCTTCGGTAACGTATGATTTGTAAGCTTTACCTTCAGCTAGCAATTGATCGATGTATTTTTGGTAAATATCCAAACGTTCTGATTGGCGATATTTTTCGTGAGTTTGTGGGCTTTCGTCCCAATCCATTCCCAACCATTTAAGGTTTTCCAATTGTGAACGTTCACCGTCTTCGACATGACGTTTACGGTCAGTATCTTCGATACGGATTACAAAATCACCACCGTGGTGACGAGCGTAAAGATAATTAAAGAGCGCTGTACGCGCATTTCCGATGTGTAGAAGTCCTGTTGGACTTGGTGCATAACGCACGCGAATTTTCTTAGGCATTTTCGTCTCCTGTTGAATTTCAATCATTTCTATTATAGCACAATATTTATCCTTGGAACAAAAAATCAGCTGAAAACAGCTGATTTCCTACGTATCTTTCAACATTTGATTTCCAGCAAATGTTGATTTCTTGTTGTTAACCTAAAACACTCTATTTCCAGACCATTACTTTCCAACTCTATAATCAGCCCGAGGCAGAGCTACTTGATGATTCGATTGCTTTGACATAGTCGATAGCAATCACTAGCGAAATCACTAAATCAGCAAGACTGTCATCGTAAATATCAACATGGTAAGTCGAGGCTATCTTGAACCATTCTTGATGAATACTTGCCACTTCACGCCCTTGGTCAAGCAGACTAAAATTCATATTCCAAATGTCTCCAGCCACATCCAAACCAAAATCAGAAATATCATATTTAGCTTTGAGCAATGAAAAACGTTGTTGAATCGCAATCTGTTTACCGTCCACAAAAGTCACCGTAAACCGTTGAAAAGGAAAGCTAAAATGATGTTTAATATGGCTAACAAACTGTCCTTGACTGTCAGAAATCGTGAATTCCTTTAAAAAATTTAAAAATGACCCTTGAACGTGATAAGCAAGTTGACCAGTTTCATCTTTAATATCAAATTTGCCAGCTAATGACCAAAGTTTTTGTTTAATCTCAAAACTTCTCATCTTGTACACCTCAACATTTTTCAATTTATTTGTACCAATATGCTAACACAAAATTGTATCACTTCCTCAAAAAGCTGTCAACAAAAATCCGGAAATTCATCTTTATTTGATTTCTCTCATGCGTCCTGTATCCACATCATAAACAGCTCCCGAAATCACAACATCCTCTGGGATTAAGGGAGAATTTCGCAAAATAGCAATGTCCTCACGCACACTTTCTTCCACATCAGAAAATGGTAAAAAATCTTTATCATGGACATCAACACCCAAATCACGCTCTAACTGCGTTGCAAAAGCTTCATTTGTAAAACTTTGTGCCCCACAATCTGTGTGATGAAGAACTACAATTTCACGTGTCCCCAATTGTTGCTGAGAAATCACCAAAGAACGGATAATATCATCAGTCACACGACCGCCAGCATTTCGCAAAATAGGAGCATCACCAAGCGCTAACCCCAAAGCCTGTGCCACATGTAAACGAGAATCCATACAAGTCACAATAGCAACATGCGTTTTGGGCTTCTGTGGCAAATGTTCTGTACCATGTAAATCAGCATAAGCTTGGTTAGTTTTCAAAATTTTTTCAAAATAAGACATCAAAAGTCCTCCTTGACTACGTGACTAATAAAGTTTTTCTTATATTATCATTTTTCATACCTTTTGTCGCCTAAAATGACTTTTAATGAGGAAATAAAAAAATCGGAAATACTCTCCCACTTTTTACGCAAAAACTTTTTTGAGAACTTCGCCCACAGTTGTCACACCAATGACTTGAATATTGTCTGGAATATCAATACCTGACAGGGAGTTTTTAGGAGCATAAACTTTGGTAAAACCAAGTTTTGCTGCTTCGTTGATACGTTGCTCAATACGTGTCACACGACGAATTTCGCCTGTCAAACCAATTTCACCGATGAAGGCTTCCTGTGGATTTGTTGGCTTTTCTTTATAGCTTGACGCAATGGCTACCGCTACTGCCAAATCAATCGCTGGCTCATCAAGTTTAACACCACCAGCCGATTTCAAATAAGCATCTTGATTTTGCAATAAAAGTCCACAACGTTTTTCAAGCACCGCCATAATAAGGCTAACACGGTTAAAATCCAGTCCTGTCGTGGTGCGTTTGGCATTTCCAAAGACTGTCGGCGTTACCAAAGCTTGGACTTCCGCCAAAATTGGACGGCTACCTTCCATGGTAACCACGATAGCTGACCCCGTTGCACCGTCCAAACGTTCTTCTAAGAAAACTTGGCTCGGATTAAGCACTTCAACAAGACCACCAGATTGCATTTCAAAAATGCCGATTTCGTTAGTTGAACCAAAACGATTTTTCACAGCACGTAAAATACGGAAGGTGTGATGACGTTCTCCTTCAAAATAAAGCACCGTATCCACCATATGCTCAAGCATGCGCGGTCCTGCAAGCTGCCCTTCCTTAGTCACGTGACCAACGATAAAGGTTGCAATATTATTTGTCTTAGCCAGTTGCATCAACTCTGCAGTCACTTCACGTACTTGTGATACCGATCCTTGAACCCCAGAAATATCAGGGCTCATAATTGTCTGAATCGAGTCAATAATCAAGAAATCAGGCTGAATTTGCTCAATCTGTGTGCGAATGGCTTGCATATTCGTTTCAGCATAAAGGTAAAATTCATTGTCAATGTCGCCAAGACGCTCACTACGTAGTTTAATCTGCTCTGCTGATTCTTCCCCAGAAACGTAAAGAACTGTTCCCTTATCTGCAAGTTGAATAGATACCTGCAAAAGAAGCGTTGATTTTCCGATACCTGGGTCACCACCGATAAGCACCAAGCTACCTGGCACCACACCACCACCAAGCACGCGGTTAAATTCATCCATGCCAGTCTTGGTGCGTGAATAATGAATCGAGCTAACATCCTTTAACTTAGTCGGTTTACTCTTTTCACCCGTCAAACTAACACGCGCATTTTTGACTTCTTGTACCTCAACTTCTTCAACAAAAGACGTCCAAGACGAACAATTCGGACAACGTCCCAAATATTTCGGAGAATGATAGCCACACTCCTGACAAATAAATGTTGTTTTTTTCTTAGCGATAATTTTCACCCCTCACCAATACTCTGTGCCTTCTCCAGTTTTTCAATGTTTTTTGAAATTTCTTTCGATTAGATACTCCTAAGACAAAAGATCAACACTAACCTGATAACCGTAGTTTAGCGCTTCAAGAACGGATTTATTAACACAAGCATTACCATCAACACCAATAATTTCTAAACAATTTGCTTCATTATTTTCTAAAAAGCTTCTCAACTGTTGATTGGAAAAACAAGATGCTCGGCGTTTCTCAAAATTTGGTTAGAAACGATAGACAAGCCATCAGCAAATACTTTTGACTTTTTGCCAAGCTCCCACCAAAAACGATTAATCACATAAATGACTTGTTTTTTCGGATAACTAGCTATCTTTTGGTTAACGGTTTGGACCAAATTTCGCCCATTATACGGTTCACCATCAATAATATAATCTAACTGCATATCAATGACCAACAAATAATCTGCCATTTTTTTCTTAGCGATAGCCCATTACCTCCTTTGCATTTTCCAATTGTTTTGCTGTATTCTTATTTCCCTGTTGAACCAAAGCCGCCTGTACGAACACCCTCTGCTTCGTCACCGTCAGCAACCAAGAAAGGCATGAAAACACCTTGAACAATGCGTTCGCCAGCTTCGACCACAACAGTCTCATTAGTGATATTTTTCATTTGTGCAAAAATGTGACCTTCATTAGCAGGATTGCCATAATAATCACCGTCAATGACGCCTACCGAATTAATCAAAACCAAGCCTTTTTTACGCGGATTTGAAGAACGGTCAAAAAGATAAAGCACCTCACCAGCTTGCATGTAAGCTTTGACACCAGTTGGCACTAATTTAATCTCACCAGCTGCAATTTCTGTTGTTTCCGCAGCTTTCAAATCATAGCCTGCAGCGTGTGCTGTTTCTCGCTTTGGTAGCAATGTTTCATCAGTAAATTGTGAAACCAATTCAAATCCTCTAATTTTACTCATTTTGTCTCCTTTTTCTGTATTAAATCATCTTCATATTATAACATAAAAGCTATTCATCAAAAAACTTTCCTTGCTTGAAAGCAAAGAAAGTTTACTTATTACTATTTTTCCTTACACTATTTAATTCCGTAAATAGTAGGGCAAAAATAGCAAAACCAATATTATTGCTAAAACAACACTACCGTCAAAAAAGATTGTTGTCAAGTGGCAGAGCTTTTCAACAATAGCAAAGGTTGAATCAACAATATTAATGCTCTGTAAAACCAAAACGTATTTTTCTTTAGTTGTGATAAGGCTGAGATAAACAGGTCTTGAAATCTCATCTAACTCCGAAACAACTATCGAAATCATGTCAATAATGACTATTGAAATCAGAAATACATCACTAATGCCATTAAACTTCCCTATTCTAATAGCAACCAACAAGCTCATCAAAGATATTAAACGAAACGCTTTTGGTTACAGGAACTTTGACAACTTTAAAAAACGTATTTATCTCGCTTTAAACAGCAAAAAAGCGAGAACAAAATTTGTTCTCGCTAGAGCTTAGCTTTGCCACCCACTACAGTTGACAAGGAGCCTAAATTTCTTTTCCTTCGAAGGTAAAGCGGATGTGTGGGAACTCTTTTTCGCCGTCTTTTCCGACCATAAATTCTTCGGCTTCTTTTTTGATTCGGGTGAAGTCAATGCCCTGCATTTTAGCGGCAAAAACACAACCACAATAACATTGACGATAGATGTCATATTCCTCGCACATTTCTACTGAACGGCGGTAGCCATTATTTTTCTTGAAATCGCTTGGTAGGTACTTGGTTGCATACACTTTTTGGACTTCGATTCCCACGCTATTAATAACCTGTGAATTTTTGTGCGGACTAATGGTCAAGGCACTGGCAAAATAATCAAAGCCAAGCTCAACAGCCATTTTTGCTACCTTATCTAAACGGTAATCGAAGCAAACACGGCAACGCTCGCCACCCTCAGGTTCCTCCTCAAAACCATGAACTTTTTGAAAATACTCCGACGGGGCGTAAGGCGCTTCAATAAATTGAACGTTATTGCCTGTTTTTTCATTGAAATCTGATACAAATTTTTGAACAACATAAGCTCTACGGTAATATTCTTCCTTGGGATGAATGTTTGAGTTGGCAAAATAAACCGTCAAATCAGCATATTGCGTCAAATATTCCAAGGTATAAGTTGAACAAGGTGCGCAGCAAACATGAACAAGAATACGTGGTCGAATCTCTTCTTGCATCCACCGTTTTGCCATTTGTTGCATGACACGGTCATAGTTGATTTTCTGACTGGGATTCATTTTGGATAAAATCTCTTCTAAATCAATCACAACTTATTTCTTCCTTTCCTAGTAACGTCATTTCATTATACCACAAGTTATTTTTCACAAACATCATCTAAGCACCTTGAATTTTCCCCTTATCATAAATAATTCCACAATTACCTTTCCAATTAAAAAGACAAACAAGGGGCTCTTGTGATATAATGAGAAATGAAATCTTGCTCGTTTGAGAGAGGAGAAAAAATGACAAGACAAAAAGTTGCTGTCTTAGGGCCTGGTTCATGGGGAACGGCTCTTGCGCAAGTATTAAATGACAACGGACATGACGTTTGCCTTTGGGGAAATATCCCAGATCAAATTGAAGAATTAAATACAACACACACAAACACTCGCTACTTTAAAGATATTACAATCTCTGAAAATATCAAAGCGACACTCGATTTAAAAGAAGCTCTAACAGACGTTGATGCTGTTTTATTTGTTGTACCGACCAAGGTAACACGCTTGGTCGCAAAACAAGTAGCTGAAACACTTGACCACAAAGCTGTTATCATGCACGCTTCTAAAGGACTTGAACCTGGCACACACGAACGTCTTTCTACTATTTTAGAAGAAGAAATTCCTGCTGAATTGCGTTCTGAAATCGTTGTTGTCTCTGGACCAAGCCACGCTGAGGAAACAGTTGTTCGCGATATTACATTGATTACAGCTGCTTCAAAAGACCACGAAGCTGCTAAATACGTTCAAGAACTCTTTAGCAACAATTATTTCCGACTTTACACTAATACTGATGTTGTCGGTGTTGAAACAGCTGGTGCTCTTAAAAATATCATTGCTGTTGGTGCTGGTGCCCTCCACGGTCTTGGATACGGTGATAATGCCAAGGCGGCTGTTATCACACGTGGACTTGCTGAAATCACTCGTCTTGGGGTTAAAATGGGAGCTAATCCACTAACTTATAGCGGACTTTCTGGTGTCGGTGACCTTATCGTGACAGGAACATCTGTTCATTCTCGTAACTGGCGAGCTGGCGACGCACTTGGACGTGGTGAAAAACTCGAAGATATCGAAAAAAATATGGGTATGGTTATTGAGGGTATTTCAACCACTAAAGTTGCTTATGAGCTTGCTAAAGAATTAGATGTTTACATGCCAATCACTAGCGCTATCTACAAAGTCATCTATGAAGGTGCTGATGTTCGTGATAGCATTCTTGGCATGATGTCAAACGACTTCCGTTCAGAAAACGAATGGCACTAAAATTAGAATTTAAAATTAGAATTATAGTATAATTTAATTCAGCATAGTTTTATTTATGAAAAGGAGTTCTCGTATGAATATGAGAAAAGTTAGAAAAGCCGTTATTCCCGCAGCTGGTCTTGGAACTCGTTTCTTGCCAGCTACAAAAGCACTCGCTAAAGAGATGCTTCCAATTGTTGATAAACCAACCATTCAGTTTATCGTTGAAGAAGCCTTAAAATCAGGTATTGAAGAAATCTTGGTTGTTACTGGGAAATCAAAACGTTCAATCGAAGACCACTTCGATTCAAATTTTGAATTAGAATACAATTTGGAACATAAAGGGAAAACTGACCTTCTCAAACTTGTGAATGATACAACAGCTATCAATCTTCACTTTATCCGTCAAAGCCATCCACGCGGATTGGGAGACGCTGTCCTGCAAGCCAAAGCTTTTGTTGGTAATGAACCTTTCGTTGTTATGCTTGGTGACGACCTTATGGACATCAATAACGATAAAGCTATACCATTGACAAAACAACTGATCAATGACTACGAAACCACACACGCATCAACTATCGCCGTTATGCCTGTACCACATGAAGAAGTATCATCTTACGGTATTATTGCTCCTCAAGGCGAAGGCATTGACGGACTTTATAGTGTTGAAACATTTGTTGAAAAACCAGCCCCTGAAGATGCACCAAGTGACCTTGCAATCATCGGTCGTTATCTTCTTACTCCAGAAATCTTCAATATCCTTGAAACACAAGAACCTGGAGCTGGTAATGAAATTCAATTGACAGACGCTATTGATACCCTTAACAAAACGCAACGTGTTTTCGCCCGCCAATTTAACGGTGACCGCTATGATGTCGGTGACAAATTTGGTTTTATGAAAACTTCTATTGACTATGCCCTTCAACACCCTCAAATCAAAGATAGCATAAAACAATATCTTATCGATTTAGGTAAAGAATTAGAAGCTGATTCAAAAAAAGAAGAAACTAAATAAATGCTTATAAAATAAGCCCCTTAGAAAATTTCTAAGGGGCTTATTTTTATCTCAACGCAGCTAAAATCAAAATAAGATTTAAAATAACATACGTACCTGCAGCAAGCCAACGTTGCCAAGGTTTAAACATATCTTTTTCTACAATTGTTGACAAGAAGATAGCACATAAAATACCACCAACAAGACCCCCAATATGTCCGATAATCCCAACACCTGGGGTAAATAAATTAAAAAGTAAATTAATCAAAATCAACAACTGGTAATTGCGTCCCAATTCTTTCAAAAAAGGATTTCTACCATAATAGCCAACTACCATAATAGCTGCAAAGACACCAAATAGCGATGTTGAAGCGCCTGCCGCAATCACATTTGGCGTAAAGAAAAGGGTAAAGACATTTCCAACCACTCCTGATAACACATAAAGCGCCAAAAATTTATGATGCCCCCAAATCTGCTCTGCAATTTGTCCAACAAAATAAAGCGTTAAGGCATTAAAGAAAAAATGTTCCCAACCAATATGCACAAAAATCGGTGTCACTAAGCGCCACAATTGTGTCGGAACTAGGCTAACATAAGCACCATACATGCCACCAAAATTAAGAATCGCTTGCGAAGAGGTCGCATTGCCAAAATAAACAATCTGCATTGCTAAAAAGACAAGTGTTGTTAAAACCAGTAAAAATATCGTTATTGGATTTCTTTTAATTTCATTTTTCATCTACTAAAAACCTCCTTCACAGCCATATCGTGACAATCTGCCTGAAACTCTGCTTTCTGAAACTCATAAATCGTGCTAACGGTATGTCCGTCATAATCAGCTAAATAACGGTCATAGTAACCGCCGCCATATCCGATACGAAAACCAGCCAGATTGAATCCTACGCCTGGGACATGAATGACATCAATTTGCGACTTATCCACAGTATTAGCTACCGCTGACTCCCACAGACCAAACCTTGTTTTCACCAAATTATCTTTATCGTAAGGGCAAAAAATCATTTTTCCTTTGGAATAAGTCTTGGGAACAAGAATTTTTTTCCCATCTTTTTGGGCTTGATTGATTAACAATTGCGTATCGTATTCAAAATTAAAAGCTAAATACGTTGCGATTGTTTGCGCATTTTGATAAGCTGCTGACGCGACTAAATCTTCTAACAAAGCCTTATCTTTAGCAGCTTTCTCCGCCTTGTCATGCTCTTTTAACTGAGTCAGAATAGCTGCTCTTAACTGTGATTTTTCCATGCTATTATGATAACACAAAACTGTTTTTTTACTTAGTAAAAATCTTAAAATTTACGTTAAGGTTTCTTTAAGGTTTCTCCGATATACTACAAACATCCTAAATAGCGGTTCTCCCAAACCGCTGGGAATTGGCTCTTTTGGAGTTGTTCCCTTTTCATAAATCTCCTGGACATGATTGAAAAATCATGTCCTTCCCTTTTTAAGCCGCTAGCTCCCAATAGCGGCTTTTTTGCTACCTAAAAAAGAACTTGAGTCTTAATTCTCAAGTTCTTTTAGGTATTACTATTTTGCTTTTTCTTTGAGAAAAGCTGAAATCTCACTAACCGCAAATGGTAAAGCAACTTCATTTGGGCTCATCTGTGGGTGATGAAGCGCATAAGGCGTATCAACGCCAAGCCAAAACATCACACCAGGGATTTTATTTAAAAGATAACCAAAATCTTCTCCAGTCATCGCAGGTGGGCAATCAATCAAATTGACAGCCTCTCGATTTCGGAAGAATGCCATTAAATCTTGTGCCAACTCTGGATTATTCTCCACAGGCAAATAGCCACCTTGCTTCAAATTGACATCAACTTCCATGTCAAAGCTGGCAGCAACGCCTTTGGCAATTTCCGTCAAACGTTTTTGAATATGCAAGCTCATATCCTGCGTCAATGTTCGAATGGTACCATGCAAACGCGCTGTCTCGGCAATGACATTGTTAGTTGTTCCAGCATGGAAAGAACCAAAAGTCACCACACCACCTTGAATTGGGTCAACATTACGGCTAACAATTGTCTGTACTTGCGTGACAAAATACGAAGCAGCAACCAAAGCATCATTTGCTTCATGTGGAAAAGCAGCATGTCCTCCTTTTCCTTTAAAAGTGACCAACACCTCGCAAGTTCCTGCAAACAATGTTGAGGTATTAGTCGCAATATCACCAACCTTGAAATCAGGGCGAACATGAAGTCCATAAAATTCATCTGGTTTCCAATCGCCAAAGGCATTATCTTGATACATGAGCATGCCACCAGCTTCATTTTCCTCTGCTGGTTGGAAAAGAAAGAGGACATTATTTTTTGGCTGCACTTGCACCAATTCATTAAGTAAACCAAGCGCAACGGTCATGTGCATGTCATGCCCGCAAGCGTGCATACGACCCTCATGCTGGCTAGCAAACGGCAACCCAGTTTCTTCTACAATAGGCAAAGCGTCAATATCTGTTCGCCAACCAATCGTCTTTTCAGGAGCTGAGCCATTTAAAAAGACAAGAATCCCAGTTCGCCAAGTACGTTGCTCTACAAAATCTTTTTCAGCCGTAATTTCGGCAATACGCTCCAAAAGATAAGCTTGTGTTTTAAATTCTTCCAAACCAATTTCAGGAATCTGGTGCAAATCACGACGAATGCTAATTAAATCTAAAGTCATCTAGACTTCCTTCTTTCCAATCTTTAGTATTCGATATTTCCTAACAAAAATCTAAATTCTATTCTATTTTGCGTACGATTATACAACATCAACTCAACATCATGAACTAAATTAGCAGAAGGACTACTGTATAACAGTTCACAACTATAAATAAACTCATCTTGTTGATAATAATTAATTATCCTATTAGCCAAACGTTCAATGTGCATTGTTGATACCTGATGTAGTTTTTCTCTACTTTCATTTATTCGGAAAACCGACATATCAAACTCTGGATTTTTTATAAGTTCATCATACACAAAATGTAAGTATTTAAAATCAATAACTATAGGAATATTATCTATTTGATTTTGCCCTGTGGTATTTAAACAATTTTTATGGTATTCGAACAATAAATCTACAATTCTGTTATGTTTATCATCATACTTTTCATATTCAAAATTAATACCTAACTTATCAGCGTTACCATTATTCAAATACTTTGTTCCTGTAAAAGTAAGCCCTTTTGTCTCACCTTCATCTAATGAAAAATCCTGAGGAATAGTATGTGATCTATCATAAACACTATGATCTACTAGTTCCCAAAAGGCTGGTGGATTATCTTTTCGCTTTTGACTATTACGTCCTCCATTTTTCTCTTTCAATTGCTGATGCTTCTTCAATACTTCTCTATTTATAGTTACAAGAGAGCCTATAGGACGTGACAAATCAAAGCGAGGATTTTCAAATTCAGCAACGACTAAAGTATCTAAAGGTATGTAATCACCCTTACCAATTCTAGCTTGCTCTAACCAACCTCTATTTCCAAAAATAATCTTTGTGATTTCTCCTAAACAATATGAATCACTTTTATTTACGAAGGATAAATTTTTATCATCATGCTTCCCTTTTTCTTCTAAATGTTTAAGAAAAAGGGGCTTTCTAGTAGTGGCTTCAAAATTAAAAATTATTGAAATCACAAAAAATAGTCCTGGATAAAAAAGGATGTAAACTACATCAACAACACCCACAGACAATAAAATACTCACAGCATCCGATAAATTTTTACTTAATAGAGCAAAGAGCAACGAAATTAGCATAATTACGTTTACTATTAAAACCTCTAAACCAAGATAAAAAACATAATATGCAAGAAAAGGAATTATAAAAAGCTTTATAATATGTTTCCATATGGAGCGGTAATCTTTAGCTATAATAGACTTAATAATAGCAAAAATAACATAGATTATTGTTATAGTAAAAACAGCTTTGGCTAAAAATACCTTGATCCCATCCAAGAAATTTGAAGAATAAGAATAAATTTCATGATTTATGAAATAGTTCATCCAGTTAGGTAAACGCCCCTCAAAAAGTTCAGTTAAATCCATTGTCTCTCCAAAATATTATAAATTACGCAAAGCGTCTTCGAGTGCTGTTTTTTGTTGTGTTTTGGCATCAATTTCTTTAATGACACGCGCTGGAACACCTGCTACAACAACATTTTCAGGGACATCTTTGGTAACAATAGCTCCCGCAGCAACAACAGAACCATTACCGACTTGAACCCCTTCGATAACGACCGCATTAGCACCAATAAGGACATTGTCTCCGATACGAACTGGGTCAGCTGAAGCTGGTTCAATTACACCTGCAAGAACGGCACCTGCACCGATATGGCTATTTTTACCAACAATGGCACGACCACCAAGAACAGCACCCATGTCAATCATTGTTCCTGCACCGATTTCAGCACCGATATTAATCACAGCTCCCATCATAACAACCGCATTGTCTTCGATTGTCACTTGGTCACGAATGATAGCCCCTGGTTCGATACGAGCGTTAATACGGCGTTTATCAAGCAATGGTACAGCTGAATTACGACCATCTTGTTCAACAACATAATCTTTATTTTCAGTCAAGTTTGCCAAAAGTGGCTCAATGTCTTTCCAATCACCAAAAAGCACATTACCAAGCTTAATAACACTTTCTGGAACAGCTGCTGCTAATTCACCTTCAAATGTCACTTTAACATTGGTTTTTTTCTCAGCATTTCCGATAAATGCGATAATTTCTTGAGCAGTCATTTTTTGTGCAGTCATATTTAAGATACCCAGAGCGTTGAAGCGGCTCACAAAGCCTTTCAATCGAGAAAAGTAAAGCTGAACATCTACTACTAACCAATTTTCCCTTTTAGCTCAGATACAGTTATTCAAAACTCCCCTTGCTAAACACTCAAATCCTTCTAATTCAAATTTTATTATATAATTTACTATTATAACAACTATTCAGCAAATTTGGAAAGAAATTTGGTTATTTATTCACCTCAAATCATTTTTTCACGCAAAAAAGCTCCCTTACGGAAGCTTTTTTATCTATGTTAATAATGAATTAAAGACGTGCGTTCAATTCAGCTGACAAGTCTTCAAATCCTGGTTTACCAAGAAGAGCAAACATGTTTTTCTTGTATGCTTCTACACCTGGTTGGTTGAATGGGTTAACAGCGTTAAGGTAACCTGAAAGACCGATAGCCAACTCGAAGAAGTAGATTGTGTAACCAAGAGTGAATTCATCTTGTTGAGGAAGTGTCAAGAACATGTTAGGAACACCACCGTCAGTGTGAGCAAGAAGAACACCGTCAGTTGCTTTTTTGTTTACGAAGTCAACGTCTTTACCTTGAAGGTATCCAAGACCGTCAAGGTCTTCTGACAATTCAGGGATAACAACGTTTTTACGTGGTTTGTCAATACGAACAACTGTTTCGAAGATGTTACGGTAACCTTCTTGGATGAATTGACCAAGTGAGTGAAGGTCAGTTGAAAAGTTAGCAGATGTTGGGTAGATACCTTTTTGGTGTTTACCTTCTGATTCACCAGCCAATTGTTTCCACCATTCACCGAAGTATTGAAGTGATGGTTCGTAGTTAGCCAAGATTTCAGTGATGTACCCTTTACGGTAAAGTACGTTACGAACTGCAGCGTATTGGTAAGCGATGTTTTCTGAGATTTCAGCAGAAGTCAATTCTTGACGAGCAGCGTTAGCACCGTTCATAAGAGCTTCGATATCGATACCAGCAGCAACGATTGGAAGAAGACCTACAGCAGTCAATACTGAGAAACGTCCACCAACATTATCTGGAACAACAAATGTTTCCCAATCGTTAGCAACAGCTTCAACTTTAACAGCACCTTTAGCTTTATCAGTTGTAGCGTAGATACGTTTGTTAGCTTCTTCTTGACCGTATTTTTCAACTAGAAGTTCTTTGAAGACACGGAAAGCGATAGCTGGTTCAGTTGTTGTACCAGATTTAGAGATAATGTTTACTGAGAAATCTTTATCTTTAACGTATTCAACAAGGTCTGCAAGGTAAGTTGAAGAAATTGAGTTACCAGCATAAAGGATTTGTGGACCTTTACGATCTGCAGATGCTTGTAGGTTATAGAAGTGGTTGCTCAAGAAGTCGATAGCAGCACGTGCTCCAAGGTATGAACCACCTATACCGATAACAACAAGAACTTCACTATCTGATTGGATTTTAGCAGCAGCTTTTTGGATACGAGCAAATTCTTCTTTGTCGTAGTTTTCTGGAAGGTCTACCCAACCAAGGAAATCAGAACCTGGACCTGTACCTTTGCGCAAGTATTCGTCAGCAGCGTTGACTTGCGGTTGCATGAAGTCGATTTCTTCTTGTTCGACGAATTGACCCAAAAGTTTTGAATAATCAAATTTAATATGTGTCATTACAATACTCCTCAAAAAATTAAACTTCTCTTTTATATTACTCTTTTATGCACGATTTTTCAATGATTTTTACTAAATTATCTCATTTAAATAAAGTGTTTACCAAGTTGCTGAAAATTTTCATGAAACAACCATTTTGTGATGAAAATTTCACAGATTTTTACAGTTATAGCCACATCACAACACAAATGACACTTGATTTATCTAAACGATTAAACACAATTAAAATAGTTTAATTCCTGCCCCTATTTCGTCCCTTTTAGTCTCTTAAATAAAAAATAACCCTCTGAAACGATTGATTTCAAAGGGTTTTAGTTTTATATGCAAAAAGAGCACACACCTACAATCGCTTAGGGCTGCTGGATTCCTCCCCTGACCCACTTCACGCACAGATGTTGCTCCGAAAATATTATATCATAATTTCTAGATTATGCAAACTAAGACTGTTCTTTGACAGCTTGCTTGGCTGCTTTTTTCTTTTCACGGTTTTTACGGAAAAAATCTTGCATGATAGCTGCACATTCGGTCTCTAAAATCCCAGTCTCCACTTCCACTCGATGATTGAGACGAACGTCCGTCAGAATATCATAAAGACTGCCTGCACCGCCAAATTTTTGATTGGCAGCCCCATAAATCACTTGCGGAATGCGGGCAAGTCCAATAGCTCCGCTACACATCACGCAAGGCTCAATGGTCACAAATAGGGTGCTATCTAGCAAACGCCAATTGCCTTCGTTTTCATTGGCATCATCAATCGCCATGATTTCAGCGTGTAAAATAGCCTTCTGCTGCTCTTCACGCGCATTATGCCCACGTCCAATAATCTCACCATCTTTGACAATAACACAGCCAATTGGAATTTCTTCTTTTTCTAGCGATTTTTGCGCTTCCTTAAGCGCTTCTCGCATGAAAAACTCTTTTTCTTCCTGTGTAAATTCAGCCATTATAGCTCACCAAGTTGCCATGATTTGTGTGGCTCAGCCAAATCAACAGGAACACCGTCAGCATAATTTTCTGCTTCTTCTTTAAGCACTTGAAGGTGATTTTCGGCATCAATGCCTTGTGGTGGAACTGGTGGCGTATGCGTCAAGACAAGGAATGTCACACCTGCAGCCTTGGCAATTTGCCCTGCTTCTTTGGTTGTCAAATGCGCTGGATGATTTTCATTCCCCGCATAAAGGTAAACATCTGCCAAAAAGAGGTCAGCGCCTGCAGCAAATTTATCCAAGCCTTCAAAATAGCCTGTATCACCAGTGAAAACAAGTGTTTGCCCTGTTGCACGTTCGACTATACGAAAAGCGTAGCAAGGAACAGGGTGAACGGTTTTGATAAAGGTAATGTCGAATGGACCAATCTTCTCAACGCCGTTGACATCATAAACTTTCCCTTGAGAAACACCGTCTAAAGTCAGTTTAGCAAATTCTTGCTCATCTTCGGTATGTCCGTAGATTGGCAAAATTTTAGGCTCCCAGAGATGTTTGGGATATAGTTGGAAATAATGGCGTAGCACGCCTAAATCAGCAACATGGTCAGGATGATAATGTGAAATAATCACCGCATCCAAGTCAAGTGGGCTGATTTCTTTTTCTAATTCTGTGACAGCACAGCTTCCGCAATCCATAAGCAATCGAAAACCATCCTCACTCGTAACGAGATAAGAGGTCGTGCCGCCGTCTTTATATGGGTAAGCTCCCCAGCAACCAAGTGTTGTGAGTTTCATCGTAGAATCCCCCTCTAGTAATGCTTACTCACATTATAACATTTTTTGAAAACTATCTCTTACGACACCATCAGTCTATCTTTAAATTTATAGGCTACAACACTAGCAATAATTGCCTTAATCGTATCTCCTGGGATAAATACAAGATTTGATAAAAGAGAAGTCAACAAAGGTGTGTGTATATAAACAGATAGATAAATCGCTCCCATCACATCAACAAATAAAACACCGCCTAGTAAAATTGCAATTAAATTATTAATAAAAGATGATGTCTTAAAAATTTTCAAAATCACATTGATTAGAATTGGCACAAAAAACCAAGCAACCACATAACCAGCTGTTGCTCCAGCAAAAACAGCAAACAAGGTACTACCAGAAAAAGCTGGAATAAACATCCCCAAAAGGAAAAACAGAAGAATCGACAGGCACCCTTTTTTCCAACCTAAGAGTACACCTGCTAACATGATTCCCAAATTTTGCAAAACAATTGGAACAGGGATAAAACCCAGTGGAATGGCTGGAATAAAGCCTAAAACGACAAGAATAGTTGTCATCATTGCAATATAAAGTAAATCTCTCACGTTTTTCATAAATTACTCCTAAAATAAATGGTTTCGTGTAAGCGACAGCTCGGATTAAAGTCATGATAACAATATGGACAAGCCCCCTCTTTATACTCCGCGTAAGTTAAAAAATGGTGGCAATTACCACAAAGAACAGGTGAGTCAGCTTTTACCGAAACTGATTCAAAAGGGTGATTTCGTAGCTGATTATGACATTGATAGCAAGCAAAATAATCTTGGCACTTACCACATTTGAGAGCAACAATGTCCTAACAAAGTTTACTACTTTATTTGTTTTTAGTCAACTTGTTTATTTTTCTGGTTAACTCTTTTTTGGAAATCCAAACAAAAAAGCCTGAAACAACTGTTTCAAGCTTCAGAATATATTAGAAATTACGGTCACTCTTGTTATAACCGTAGCGTTCAAAGAAATCCTCGCGGAATTCCAAAAGATTGTCATCCCTAATAGCTTGACGCACTTTTTTCATCAAGTTGACAAGGAAGTAAAGGTTATGATAGCTTGTCAAACGAAGCCCAAAGGTTTCATCAGCTTTAAGCAAGTGACGAATGTAAGCACGTGTGTAATTGCGGCAAGTATAGCAATCACAATCATGGTCAAGTGGTGTGAAATCTTCTGCGTAAGCTGCATTTTTAACCACCAAACGCCCTTCACTTGTCATACATGTTCCATTTCGAGCGATACGTGTTGGAAGCACGCAGTCAAACATATCCACACCGCGGATAACACCGTCAATCAAACTATCTGGTGCACCAACGCCCATAAGGTAACGTGGTTTATTTTCTGGCAACATTGACACTGTGAAATCAAGCACCTCATTCATTTCTTTGTGTGATTCTCCAACGGCAAGTCCACCAATTGAATATCCTGGGAAATCCATGCTGACCAAGTCACTAGCTGATTGGCGACGAAGGTCTTTGAAACCAGCACCTTGCACGATACCAAAAAGCCCTTGGTCATGTGGACGACGATGTGCTTTCAAGCCACGTTCAGCCCAACGACTTGTACGTTCGATTGATTTTTTAACGTAATCATACGGTTGGTAGAATTGAGGGCATTCATCAAAGCTCATCATGATGTCCGAGCCAAGATTATTTTGAATAGAAATGGCTTTTTCTGGTGAAAGGAACATTTTAGCACCGTTAAGGTGGTTTTTAAAGGTCACCCCTTCCTCAGTGATGTTACGTGTATCAGCCAATGAATACACTTGGAAACCACCACTATCAGTCAGAATCGCTTGGTCCCAATTCATAAATTTATGAAGTCCACCAGCGCGAGCGATTAATTCGTCACCTGGACGTAACCAGAGGTGATAAGTATTTGATAAGATAATCCCTGAGCCCATTTCCTTGAGCTCTTCTGGCGATTGTGTTTTAACCGTTGCTTGTGTCCCAACCGGCATAAACATTGGCGTTGGGAATGTGCCGTGTGGTGTGATAATTTCACCCAAACGCGCGCCTGTGTGTTTTTCTTTCTTAATTAAGCGATACTTAATCGGATAATCTGTCATTTTCTTCTCCTAGCTACCACAAAAAACAGTTGTGGGCATTTTTTATATTGTCATGATTAAACGGTAATCAGACTGAGAATTTGAGACTGAAAAGCTCATTAATCTCTTGCCTTGTATTATTAAAAATACAAAGCACAACCTTTACGATTTTACCAAAAATCACATTTTTTGTCATGTCTCTCTGATTTAGTTTGCTATCTCTAATATAATATGATACAATTGAAAACGCGAAAGTAATTATTTTTTAAAGGATATAAAGGAGGCCCATTATGAAAGCTTCAGAAACTCGTCAAAAAGCTAGAGAATTTTTAAAAACTCTCTCTGGTAAGTACCAATTGTTTATTGTTTCTATTGTTTTAGCGATTCTTACCATTTCAATTTCTTATCGTCAAGCGATTTTCACAACAAGCAACGGTACTGAATTTAGCATCACAGAATCAGTTCCAAGTATCATTGGAATTCTGTCTGCACTATTTCTTGCGTCAGCAAGCTATGCTGTACTTGACGCGATTCGTCTCAAACGTGACCACGTCGAAGTAGGAGACAACATGATTGTCTTTTCAAACGCACTATTTGGGAAATACGTTTTGACAGCTATTTTAAAATGGCTATTTCTCTTCTTATGGTCATTGATTGCTGGTGTTGGACTATTTATTTTTATTTTCGGACTTACTTATGAAGCTGTATATAATTTTGATGCAGGATGGATTATTATGATTATCGGTTTGATTGCGATGATTGCAGGAGTTGTACTAGTTATTATAAAAACCTATTCATATGCTATGACAACTTACATCCTTTATGATGATGTTCAAAACGATACTTATGAAGGTCCTCGTAGTGTTATTAGAAAGAGTAAAGAACTAATGAATGGTAATAAATGGCGTTTCTTCTGCTTACAATTTAGTTTCATTGGTTGGAATATCTTAACAGGTATGACTTTTGGTTTGCTTTACTTCTACACACTACCATATATAGCGACCGCTGATCTTTTCTTCTATGAAAATTTACTAGAAAATGCTGAATAATATAACAAATCACCCTAGCCTTGCTAAGGTGATTTGTTTAGGTCCAGTTTTATGACTAAAATCCAACCTGAACCTTTAACTATCCTCTCGGTAAGCCATAAAAGCTTCACCTGCTGCTTTTAGTTTTTCTTGGCATTTTGGACAAATACCATAAGCGGTCAGCTGAATTTTAGTGATTTGGTAACCTGTTTGTTCATAAGCTTCTTTGCCAATATCAACGGCATCAACATCCATAAAATCAGCAATTTCACCACAGTTTTTACAAACAATGTTAATGTGCTGATGCCCCATGAAATCATAGTAAGTTGTGGTGTCGTTTGTTACTTTTAACTCGGTAACAAATCCTTCATCAACCAATACTTTCATATTGTTATAAACCGTTGCTAAACTCATATTAGGATGTTCTGGCAATAGGTCTCTATAAATTTTATCGACACTAGGGTGCTCATGACTATTTATAATATAAGCAATAATGGCTTTGCGAGTCTCCGTTATACGGATATGTTTCTTTTTGAGATGCTCAATGACATTCTCATAGGCATCCAAAGGACGGTGGTGAGTGTGAACATCCATTATAGCTCTCCTTATCTAATTTACTAAGTTAATTATAACATAGTTTAAAAAAGTACATGTCAAGACACGCTCACCTATTTTATTACAAAAATCAGACAATTTCAAGTTACTGAGAGATTTTTTAGTAAAAAATTGATGAAATCGGATTTTTGAAATGTTACTTTTAGATTTTTTGTAAATATCGACATAAACTCCTTGACTATTTCTCAGATTTAGTTTTATAACATATTTGTCGTTAACGACATAAAATAATCAAAAGGAGATCAACAGATGACAAAAACATTTAAAACTTTGGACGATTTTTTAGGAACTCACTTTATTTACACTTACGATAATGGTTAGGAATACGAATGGTATGCTAAAAATGACCACACTATTGATTATCGGATTCATGGCGGTATGGGTGCTGGGCGTTGGGCAACGACCAAGAAGCTAATATCGTTATGCTCACAGAAGATGTTTATAAAGTTGCTTGGACAGAACCAACTGGTACTGACGTGCCCTTGATTTCGTGCCTAATGAGAAAAAATGGAACGGTACGATTTTCTTTCCTGCTTGGGTTCATGAACATCCTGAAATTACGGTTTGCTTCCAAAATGAACACATTGATTTAATGGAAGAATCTCGCGAAAAATACGCTACTTATCCAAAATTAGTCGTTCCTGAATTTGCTCGCATTACCTATATGAGTGATGCGGGGCAAAATAACGAAGACGTCATCTCTGAAGCACCATACGAAGGCTTACCAGACGACATTCGTAATGGGAAATACTTTGATGATAATTACAAACGTTGGAAAAAATAATTATCTAATCTGACGAATTCTTGCTATACTAGTTATAAACAACTATTCATTACAAGGAGGTCTTATGCCTAAAGAACGTCTCTTACCCTATATCATTTTGGGGATTGTCAAACATTCTTCACCGATTACTGGGCAGGCTATTACGAAACAATTTGACAATGAGATTGGCGAATTTTGGCGTGCTTCTCATAGTCAGATTTACCCTGAATTAAAACGTATGTCCAATGACAATTGGCTCAAACAAACGACCTCTGAAGATAATGCTAAGGAAAAATATTACCAATTAACGAGTGAGGGGGAAGCAATTCTTTCTAACTGGTTAGAGGATACGGTCAGGGAAGCGCCTATTCAAAAGGACCTTTTCTCTTTAAAAATGTTCTTTATCCACGACCAAGCTAATCCACGGATTTTGTCTTTATTAGAGGAAGAACGTCAGATTTTGCTAGAACAGCTGGCGCATTTTAAAATGCGAGAAAAATTACTTTTTTCAAGCTCAAAAGATATTAATCACGCCTACGGTCACTACCTTATCCTAAGCCGCGCCATTTCGCGTGTTAGCAGTCAATTGAGCTGGATTGAGGACACTATCCAGCAGTGGCAGAAACATCATAAAAACTGAGAGTCCGCAAAAAGCGACTCTCAGTTTCTTGTTAGCTTACAAGCCTTGATATTCAATCTTGATGCATTTGTTCATGACAATTTTATCACGTCCTGCAGCTTGTAAAATATCAGCAGCTTCTTGACTTTCTAGACCAAGTTGCGCCCAGAAAATGTCGGCATCTGTTTCAATGAAATCTTTGGCAACTTCTGGTAGAAATTCACTTCGTCTGAAAACATCAACAATGTCAATGTGGACAGGAACATCTTGAAGTCTAGCATAAGCTGTCTCGTTTAAAATTTTCTGTCCTGCTAATCTTGGATTGACAGGAATAATCGTATAGCCAGCTTCTTGCATGATTTTTGAAACACCATAAGCTGGACTATTTTCACGATGTGATAAACCAACAACAGCAATGGTTTTGGCATTTTTTAAATAATCAGCAATCACATCTTGACCAGGACTTTGAAATGTTGTCATCTGACCGCCTCCTTTATATGACGTTTTTCTTAAGTATAACATAGTTGATGCAAAAACTGAGCTGAGGTATAAATGAGGTATAAAAGTGCTCAATTCTTTGTATGTTATAGTATTAATTGCAAAGCGCAGTAGTTGAGTGGGTTCTAATACGCTGATAAATCAGCTTTTACAACCCTACCCAACCTTGCGGGGGTGGGAGTAAAACGGTCTGGGGATAGACCGTTTTAGGTCAGCAACAAGAAATTAAGATTTGCTGAGAAATCGAATTTCTTCGAAATTACCGATTTCTGTCCCACTCCCGGTTTTTTATTTCTATTTTGCTTCGTACCATGTTTGTCCTGAATTTTCGTCTGCAATGAGGGGTACTGATAAGTCAATCGCTGATTCCATGGTTTCTTTGACCAATGTTTTAACGGCTTCAAGTTCATCTTTTGGTGCTTGAAGAATGATTTCATCGTGTACTTGTAGAAGCATTTTTGTCTTGAATTGACCGTCAACTAGAGCTTTGTCAAGATTAATCATGGCAATTTTGAGAATGTCAGCTGCGCTACCTTGGATTGGTGAGTTGATAGCTGTGCGTTCTGCAAATTGACGAATATTGAAATTACGTGAATTAATATCTGGCAACTCTCGGCGACGGTGGAAAAGCGTTTCGACATAACCTTTGTCTTTGGCATCACGCACTACGCGCTCCATGTAATTTTTAATGCCTGGGTAGCGTTCAAAATACGTTTCAATGTATTGTTTAGCCACTTTACGTGGAATGCCGAGGTTATTAGCAAGCCCATAATCCGAAATGCCGTAAACAATACCAAAGTTAACAGCCTTAGCATTACGACGGTCATTTGGTGTGACATCTTCTGTTTTTTCAATGCCAAAGACACGCATGGCTGTTGATGTGTGAATGTCTGCTCCTTCACGGAAAGCCGCAATCAAATGCTCATCATTTGAAATGTGAGCTAGAACACGCAATTCGATTTGTGAGTAGTCAGAACTTAAAAGCACTTCATTTTCTGTCTCTGGAACAAATGCTTTACGGATCAAGCGCCCTTGTTCCAAACGTACTGGAATGTTTTGCAAGTTAGGGTCAACACTAGACAAACGACCTGTTTGCGTCAAATCTTGTAAGTAACGGGTGTGGATTTTACCATCCTGCAAAATGAAATCCTGCAAACCAACGATATAAGTTGATTGCAATTTGGCAATTTGGCGATATTCCAAAATTTTAGACACGATTGGCGAGATTGGCGCCAATCGTTCCAAGACATCCACCGCTGTTGAATACCCTGTCTTGGTTTTCTTCGTGTAGCTTGTCGGCAATTGCATCTTGTCAAAGAGCAATTCACCCAATTGTTTTGGCGAATTGATATTAAATTCCATGCCCGCCAAATCGTAAATTTCTTGTGTCAACTCATCGATAACAGCCTGGTTAGAAGCTTCCATTTTTTGAAGCGTTGCTTTTTTTACCGAAATACCTGCAATTTCCATTTTAGCAAGGACATTTGCCAACGGTTGCTCCATGTCAAAGAGAAGGCTGGCTTGTTGGTGTTCTGTCAACTTGTCTAGCATGACTTTCTCAGAATAGTTCAAAACCACAATCTTACGTGCTAAATGGCTGAGCAGTACCGCTTTTTCAGGAGCGGCACGCTTAACCCCCTTGCCATAAACAGCTTCGTCACTATCTAAAACATAATCCGTGTAAAGTCGTGCAATAGTTGACAGTTCATTGTCATCAACCGTTGATAGGAGGTATTTTGCCAAACGGCTGTCAAATGCTGGTGCTGGTAAATCAACACTCAAATGACTAAGCAAGACTTTGCTACGTTTAAAATCGTAAGTTTTGATTGGTTTAGCTAACGCTGCTTTGAACAAATCATCCTTGAGAAGTTCAAGATTGGTTGACGCATAAATCGCCTTGTCATTTCCCCAAGCAAAGCCAATGATATTTTCAACGTGATAATTATCACCTAAAATTTCAAAATAGAAAAATTGGTCATCCGTGAACATATCCGCACTCAAGCTATCCACCTCGGTGTAGCTAACGTCGAATTTTTCTTGTTTCTTCGGAGCACCTAGATTGTCTTTAAATTGCTTGAAGCCCATTTCATCGTAAAATGGTACTAATTTGTCCAAATCAGGTCCTTGATAGTTGATGTCGTCCAAACCAATGGTAATCGGCGCGGTGATATTGATGGTTGCCAAAGTCTTAGATAAGAAAGCTTGCTCTTTATCATTAATCAAGTTTTCTTTCATCTTAGATTTTTTCATGCCGTCAATGTTTTCGTAAACACCTTCAAGACCGCCGTATTCTAAGAGTAGTTTAAGACCAGTTTTTTCGCCAATTTTTGTAACGCCAGGGATATTATCTGATTTATCCCCCATGAGTGCTTTAAGGTCAATGAATTGTTTAGGGGTGATTCCCATTTTTTCCATGAGGTAGGCTGGGGTGAATTCTTCAAATTCTGCCACACCTTTTTTGGAAATTTCAACGGTTGTGTTGTTATCAGCTAATTGAATAAGGTCTTTATCTCCGCTGACAATGGTAACGTCGTACTCGTCCTCATTTTCAGCTAATTTATCCAACGTTCCGATAATATCATCAGCTTCATAATTTTCCAAATCATAGAAAGCAATGCCGAGCGCACTAAGCATTTCACGAATGTAAGGCAATTGCTCACGGAATTCATCTGGTGTTTTGGCACGACCTGCCTTGTAATCTTTGTACATTTCTGTACGGAAAGTCGTCTTACCAGCATCAAAAGCAACCAAAACGTGTGTTGGCTGAACTCTTTCTAATAAATGATTGAGCATGAGGTGAAAACCGTAAATGGCATTGGTATGCAGACCAGCACGGTTTTTAAAACGATCAATCTGATTATACAGTGCAAAAAAGGCACGATAAGCAACGGATGATCCGTCAATTAAAAGTAATTTTTTCTTGTTTTCCATGGCTTTATTATAACATATCTTGAGCTTTCATTTGGCTTTGGAAGGTTGACGAAATCCTTTTTTCTGAATTTCCCTAAAATGACACAAAACCTCCACTTTTATAACACTTTTCTTGTCTTGGAATTAATAAAGGCATTAATTTCAAAGATTATGGTGAATTTTCTGTTTTTCCTGTCTTTAACGGAAAATAATTTTTCCCTTAAGATTTCTTTAAGGCTACCTTTTTATACTTTAATCATTCCTAAAACTTTCACAGCTGGCTTTGCTAGCTAACGTTCACTTTAGCACCTCCCAAGCTAAGTGAATGTGTCTTTTTCATAATCTCCTTAAGGTCTAGCCTCTAGCTAGGCTTTTTGTGTTGAAAAAAACACTTCCACTATGCTGGAAGTGCCATTTTATCATTATAAATAATTCACTAAATGCATCAAAATTGGGACGATGAGCATGGTGAGAAGGGTTGATTCGGTCACCATAATAGCTGCGTAATCTACGTCTGCTCCGTAAAGTTTTGCGACAACGGGAGTGTTTGTCATGACAGACATGGCTGATTGGATGATAAAGACTTGTTTCATTAGTAATGGCATTTGCGTGTGGCTAACAATCATCATCATTAACAGCGGTGCTACAACAAAACGTCCTAAAAGAACCAAAACATTGTCTTTACTAAAACGCAAACGTGATAGCCCTGCATTTGCCACCGAAATCCCAATAAAAATCATTGATAGCGGAATCGTAAGGTTACCCAAATATTGAAAGTCGCTAAGTAAGAAGGCAGGCAGTTGGACGTTCAATAGCACCAAAATCACCCCAATAATGAAACCTAAAAGTGTGCTGCAACTTTGGTCTTATTAGAATCATAACCTGAATTACGTGCTACCTTACGATAGATATCTACTAATGGTTTAAAATGATGAGCACTTGCTCCAATAACTGCATAAACGATTGGTAAACCTTTTTTAGCACTTTTAATAGTTGACTCAACATTACCACCAGTTGCAACCCAAATTGGAAAATTTTCCTGTACAGAACGGGGGGTAGACAGGTTTATTATCTACAGATTAATCGGAATTAAAGACAAAAATATCACTTTAACTAAAGTTTTTCAACACGAGACACATATTGAGGTGCAAGCGACGCTTGATTATACACCACCTAAGTGCTCTCATTGCCATGGAGAACAAATCAAATACGACTTTCAAAAGCCTTCTAAGATTCCTTTTATTGAGATTGGTGGACTTCCTAGTCTTATTCGTTTGAAGAAGAGAAGATTTCAATGCAAAGACTGCCATAAAGTGACGGTTTCTGAGACCTCCCTTGTTCAGAAGAACTGTCAAATCTCTGAGCTAGTGAAGCAGAAAACGGCTCAACTCTTACTCAATCGAGAAGCTTTAACGCACATCGCTGAAAAACTTGCCATCTTTGCCTCAACTTAATCATCCTTTTAAAATAGCACTAACAACCTTCATTCGTTATCAGAAATACATCACTAATGCCATTAAGCTTCCCTATTCTAACGCTAAACTTGAAGCAACCAATAAACTCATCAAAGATATTAAACGTAATGCTTTTGGTTACAGGAACTTTGACAACTTTAAAAAACGCATTTACCTCGCTTTGAACAGCAAAAAAGCGAGAACATCATTTGTTCTCGCTAGAGCTTAACTTTGCCACCCACTACAGTTGACAAAGAGCCGGTTAACCTAAAAGGACCTAGCCCTGTGCAATACAGAACTAAGTCCTTAGCCTAATCATTGGATATTTATTGTCCAACTTTTGGGAGTCAGTACATCATTTAGTCTTTTTTCTACTAATGTAGATTCCTAAGATAGCTAAGATTCCTAGACCAATTATACTGAAAATTTGGGTATCTTTCTCACCAGTCGCTGGTAATTTTTTGGATCCTTTTTCTTTCTTACCTTGCTTATTATCAGATTTTTTATTTGACTGACTTGGTGTTGATGACTCATCTGATGATGGTATTTTTACTGTATGAGTGTTTGTTACTGTAAAGTTTCCGTCGTTTCCGATTTCCACTTTATCTGTATAACCGTTTGCTACATCTACTTCCTTGACTGTATATGCAATT
>CAKPVT010000012.1 GCA_934196125.1 uncultured Streptococcus sp.
GGACATATAAAAACTCCCCTTATAGTTTCTAGTGAATTTTTGTTTTTTCACTGTCTACTATATGGGGAGTATATCACCTTCTCTTTGTCTCTCGTATTACATCTCAATGATTTTACCGGTTTTAAGGTAAACAACCCATTCACAAATATTACGAGCGTAGTCACCAATACGTTCTAAGTAAGTGATAACTTGTAGATATTCTTTTCCGGCAAAAACGGTGTCAGGTTGTTGGCGGATTGACTCAACAGCCATATTTTGAATGTCACGGAAATAGTTATCAATCACTTCGTCTGATGCGGCTACTTCGTAAGCACGTTCTTCATCTCCTGTGATATAAACCTCCAAAGCTTCTTCTACCATGTCGCGCACAGCTTTACCCATTTTTTTGATTTCTGCTTCGACTTCTGGTAAACATTCTTCGCCTTTTACACGGATGGTTGCTTTAGCGATTGAAGCTGCGTGGTCACCCATGTGTTCAACATCGCTTGAAGCTTTTAAAACTGTAATAACAGTACGTAAATCTTGAGAAACTGGTTGTTGCAATGCAATGATTTCAAGTGATTTTTTCTCTAATTTTGTTTCGAAATTATTGACAATTTCATCGCCTTCGATAACTTCTTTAGCTAATTCACGATCATGGCTGATGAATGCTCGAACGGTCTTATTGATTTGTGAAAGGACTTCAGTCCCCATTGCGTAAAATTGATTGTGTAATTTTTCTAATTCGTCGTCAAATTTTGACCTTAACATAATACCATCTCCTTTTTCAAGCTGCTAAGACTAACCAAATTTTCCTGTAATATAATCTTCTGTTTCTTTTCGTTTAGGATCCATGAACATTTCATGTGTTTTTCCATATTCGATAAGGTCACCACCGAGGAAAAATCCTGTTCGGTCTGAAATACGTGAAGCTTGTTGCATTGAACGTGTTACGATAAGCATTGTATATTTATCTTTCAAACCATAAAGTGTATCTTCTACTTTACCTGCTGAAATTGGATCAAGTGCTGATGTTGGTTCATCTAATAAAATGATTTTAGGACTTGTTGCTAAAACACGAGCTACACACACACGTTGTTGCTGACCACCTGATAAGCCAAGCGCAGAATCGTGCAATCTATCCTTAACTTCGTCCCAGATAGAGGCACCGATAAGTGATGATTCGACAGCTTCATCAAGAACTTGCTTATCTTTAATTCCTTTCAAACGTAAACCGTAAACGACATTTTCATAGATTGACATCGGAAATGGATTAGGTTGTTGGAAAACCATGCCGATTTCTTTGCGAAGTTCAACCGTATCTGTTCGTGGGCTATAAATATTATGACCGTTATAAGTGATTGAACCTGTTAATGTTACTTCAGGATTAAGGTCACCCATGCGGTTAATCGACCGCAAAAGTGTTGATTTTCCTGAACCAGAAGGTCCGATTAAGGCTGTGATTTCATTAGGATAGAAATCCATAGACACATTATTTAAAGCTTTTTTCTTATTATAGTAGACAGATAAGTCACTCACTCTTAAAATAGGTTCTGTCATGTCTTTCCTTTCTAACCAAAATGTCCAGACACATAATCACTAGTAGATTGCAATTTCGCATTTTGGAAGATGTTGTTCGTTTTATCGTACTCAATCAAATCTCCCAAATAGAAGAATGCTGTGTAATCACTAGCACGAGCTGCTTGTTGCATATTGTGCGTTACGATGATAATGGTATAATCTTTCTTCAATTCAAACATGGTATCTTCCAACTGCATTGTAGCAACTGGGTCCAAAGCTGACGCTGGTTCATCCATTAGAAGAATGTCAGGTTTAACAGCAATGGCTCGCGCGATACACAAACGTTGCTGCTGACCGCCTGAAAGCGTTAAGGCTGATTTATGCAAATCATCTTTCACTTGATCCCAAAGTGCAGCTTGTTTTAAAGAGGTTTCAACAATTTCATCTAAGAATTGTTTGTCTTTCACACCTGCTCGTTCATAGGCAAATGTGATATTTTTATAAATAGATTTTGCAAATGGGTTGGGACGTTGGAAAACCATACCAATGTGTTTACGCATTTCATAAACATTGATATTTTTGGCGTTAACGTCAATACCTTCATATAAAATTTCACCCGTTACTTTGGCAATATCAATAGTGTCATTCATTCGATTCAAACTACGAAGAAATGTCGATTTGCCACATCCAGATGGACCAATAAGGGCAGTGATTTTATTTTTTTCAAACTGCATATCAATCCCTTTGATTGCCTCTTTTTGACCATAATAAACATGAAGGTCTTTCGTTGCCAAGGCAAGCTTTTCTTCTGGAAATGTAATAATATGTCTTTCGTTCCAATTATATTCTGTCATTTCTTCTCCTTTAGTTTGCTGACGTTAATTTCGCATGAAGTTTCTTACCGATATAACGAGCTGATAGGTTGAAAATGAGGATGAAACCCAAGAGAACTGCAGCGCTTCCTTGTGAAACTTGTGTTGCATCAGGAATAGTGCCTTCACTATTGACTTTCCAAATGTGAACAGCGAGCGTTTCAGCTTGACGGAAGATAGAAATCGGACTTGTCACACTAAGTGGGTTCCAATTTGACCAATCAAGAGCTGGCGCAGATTGCCCCGCTGTGTAAATGAGCGCTGCTGCTTCACCAAAGATACGTCCTGAAGCAAGCACAATGCCAGTAACAATACTTGGCAAAGCTTCTGGTACAACAACGTGAACAACTGTTTCCCAACGTGATAAACCAAGTGCAAGCCCTGCTTCACGTTGCGTATGGTGAACATTACGAAGACCATCTTCAACATTACGTGTCATTTGTGGCAGATTAAATACGGTTAAGGCAAGGGCACCAGAGATAATTGAGAAACCGTATTGAAATTGAACAACAAAAATAAGGTAACCAAACAATCCAACAACAACTGATGGTAGAGATGATAGAATTTCAATACAAGTTCTAATGAAATTCGTAAAACGCCCTTTTTTAGCGTATTCAGATAAGTAAATTCCTGCTCCCATTGATAGCGGAATTGAAATAATCAATGTAACCACTAAAAGAAAGAGAGAATTGTACAGCTGAATACCAATACCACCGCCAGCTTGATAAGATGATGATTTTCCTGTCAAGAAAGACCAGCTAACGTGTGGTAAACCATTAACCAAGATATAAAGTAGCAAAGATGCCAAAATTGCAACAATAATTCCAGCAATTGTATAGAGAACTCCTGTTGCTAATTTATCAATTTTTTTAGCGTGCATAATTTCTCTTTCTTTCTCTTGTAATAAATTTCACGAGCATATTAAATCCTAAACTCATAATGAGCAAGACTAAAGCTAGTGACCAAAGAACATTATTTTGGACAGTTCCCATAACTGTGTTGCCAATTCCCATTGTCAACACAGAGGTCAAGGTCGCTGCTGGTGTTGTTAATGATGTAGGAACAACGGCTGAGTTTCCGACAACCATTTGAATGGCTAAGGCTTCACCAAAAGCACGAGCCATACCAAAAATCACCGCTGTAAAAATCCCAGGTCGAGCTGCATTCAAGATAACACGCCAGATTGTTTGCCAACGAGTAGCCCCCATAGCAAGGCTGGCTTCTTTATAATGTCTTGGGACTGCTTTCAAACTATCCACCGTCATAAAGGTAACTGTCGGTAGAATCATGACAAAAAGAACACAGACACCTGATAAAATGCCAAAACCTGTTCCACCAAAAATCGAACGAACAAATGGTACGATAACTTGCAGACCAATAAAACCATAAACAACAGAAGGGATTCCTGTCAATAATTCGATAGCTGGTTGCAAAATCTTAGCACCGTATTTTGGTGATACTTCTGTCATAAATACCGCTGCTCCAATAGCAACCGGAGTCGCAATTAAAGCAGATAGAATAGTTACAATAAATGACCCCAAAATCATTGGTAGAGCTCCAAAAGAGCCTGAACTTGGATCCCATTTACTTCCAAAAAGGAGTGTTAGCGGGTGGACACCATCAACAAAGAAGGTAGACAATCCTTTTTGCGCAACGAAAATTAAAATCATTGCAACGATAAAAACAATTAGTACCAAACAGAAAAGGGTTAACCCTTTCCCGAATTTTTCTAATCGAGAATTTTTTGAAGGTGAGGTTAATTGTTTCTCAAGTTTTTGATTTCTCATAACGTCTCCTTATTTTTCAGTTACTGTGCCATCAGCTGACTTAGTAACTTGCATATCATTGACTGAAATATACCCCATTTGTTCAACAATGCCTTTTTGAACTTCATCGCTCATGACATAATCCAAAAATTCTTTTGTCAAGCCTGTCGGCTCACCTTTAGTGTACATATGTTCATATGACCAAAGTGGCCAATTATTTGTTGTTACATTTTCAGCAGTTGGCTCATAACCATTTAGACTGATTGTTTTCACAGAATCATCAACATAGGCAAAAGCAAGATATGAAATCGCACCTGGAGTCTGTGATACGATAGATTTCACCATACCATTTGAATCCTGCTCTTGGCTTTGAACGGCTGACTCACCATTCATAATAACACTATCAAATGTTGCACGTGATCCTGAGCTTGCTGCTCGGTTAATAATTGAAATTTCCAAATCTTGACCGCCAACTTCTTTCCAGTTTGTAATTTCACCTGTAAAAATCTTTCGAAGTTGTTCTGTCGTTAAATTATCAACTTTGACATTATCGTTAATAATAACAGCAAGTCCAGCTACCGCTACTTGATGATCAACCAATTGGTCAGCATCGATACCGTCTTTTTCTTCAGCAAAAACATCACTATTCCCAATTTGGACTGCTCCTGATTGAACTTGAGAAAGTCCTGTACCAGATCCTCCACCTTGAACATTAACTGTTTTTCCAATATTGGCTGTTCCAAATTCATCAGCTGCAGCTTCAACAAGAGGCTGAAGCGCTGTTGAACCAACGCTGGTAATTGATTGACCTTTATCAATCCAACTAGCACAACCTGACAAAATGATAGAAACTGAGGTAATTAGCAGTAAGAAGCTAAGTTTTTTGATTTTTTTCATTTGTGATTCCTACTTAATCTTGAAAATAAAAAGTAATTTACATGAAGTGTTACAAATACCTCACAAAGAAATAGTAACATATCAAACAGGCATTTGCAAAGTGCTTTTCTTCCTATTTAACACAAATTGTATCTGTAACAGTTTACGAATAAAAACGCAGTCCCTTAGGGAAGTAATTTTTCAGAATATTTCCAGTAATTTTGGCAAAGCCTATGCCATTATCATTTATCGACACCAGATACCAGCCGTTTTGAATTGGCTCTTCTAATTTGACAATATTTCCAGATGCATAAACTTTGAACTGTTCTATATCAATTTTCACGAACTGTTCTACGTCATCAGGTGATAATGAAAGCCCCAAAGCAAACGAAGGTTCAAATCGATTTTTCTTAAAGCTTCCCAAATGAAGCCCATTACGTGCGATTTTTAGTTTTCCTAAGTCTGGCAAACCTTCCGGCAATAGATAAAGATTATCTCCAAAAGTTTGTAAGATTCCTGCTAAATCAACTTTGATATGTTGCTTTGCGAAATCTTGCCAAAGTTTTAATTGAGCCTTGGTAAGGTTAGATTTTACAACAGGCTTAACAGAAAGTGTTTCTGCTGTTCTTGTATCACGTAGTTTTGCAACAAATTGCCCTTCTCCTTTAAAATGATGTGGGTACATGCGCGCAACTTGTGGCAGATTTATCCCTTCCACCATGCCATTTATTTTTTCAATATCAACAAGTTCCAGATAATCATACTTGTCTAAAAGCCACTTAACCACTCCTTCGTTTTCTTCTGGCGACCAAGTGCATGTTGAATAAACAAGCGTTCCACCAGTGGCTAACATTTTCATAGCTTCTTCTAAAATTTCTTTTTGAAGCGTAACACATTCTGCAGGATAGCCCTCATGCCAATATTGCGTGGCTGCAGGGTCTTTACGAAACATTCCCTCACCTGAACACGGTCCATCAAAAACGATAAGGTCAAAATAGTATTTGAATACTTTGGCAAGTTTTTGTGAACTTTCATTAGTAACAACGACATTTCGAGCCCCCAAACGTTCAATATTTTCTACGAGAACTTTACTACGCTTGCTAGAAATTTCATTACTGACTAAGACGCCAGTATTATTCATATAGCTAAGCAAATGCGTCGATTTACCACCTGGTGCTGCTGCTAAATCAAGCACGCGCATATTTTCCTGTGGTGCTGCGACTTGAGCAACCATTTGTGCTGCTGGTTCCTGCGAATAAACAAGCCCTGAAACATGTTCTGGAGACTTGCCAGAAACCTTGCCATAATACCCCCATGGTGTGTTAGGAATTGGGGTATCAAATGTCTGTTGCGCATTTTTTAGAGGATTCACACGAAATCCTGAGATAGCTTCTTGGTCAAATGTCGCTAGAAAATCATCTGCTTCATCTCCAAGAATATTACGGTATTTTTCAATAAATTTTTCAGGTAATAACATACTTATATGATAACAATTTCACATATCAATTACAACTATCGTGCGGCTTTTTAAAATAAAGCTAAGGTTTATTGCCTTAGCTTTGCTGTCTTATTTAGTATTAATCTACTATCGTATAACTTGATTAAGTTGTGAAAAACTAATCCTTGCCTAATTGATTTCTGGGAAATGCTGTGCAACATATTCGAACATCGGTTTAAGTTCGCTGTCAGTCGTTTTTCCAATATTTTTAATTGAAATGCTTTTCTGCTTTTTATTTTCTGTAATACCGATAAGCATTGATTTTCATCCAATTGTAATAAAAGTCCGTTTGATTTTAATGACATAATGATAAAGTTGTTGAATATCATTTAAATCCATGATAGCAAAGGCACCATAGTAAGAAACTAAATGGTGTCTATAAATAATAAGTTTTAATTTATCGTTAGAATATCCTGCTATATCTTGCAAATGTTCAATCGAACCATTTAGCTCTGGATATTCTGCATAAAACTCGCTGAAAGCTTTACTCATCTTTGCTTTGGTTACAAAACTTAGAACAATTAAAAATACTCCGATTCTACCAATAATAACTGCGACAATATAATTGACTTGTTTATCACTATTTGCAGCTGATAACGACAAGTAAGAACTATAACTAAACCACTCCCCTAAATCAATCATTGGCTCGACAATCGTTTCCATGGCACTTGAATAACTGGTAATGCCATTGGAGTTATTATAATTGGTATCAAAATACTTAACCATCAATTGTTATGGGTGTGTTTTCACCATTAAAAACTTGATTTTTTGCCGATAAAGCTGTGACAGTATTATTTCTGTAATTAACAATAGCAGTCACTATACCGCCAGCTAAAAAATAATCCCAATCACCAAAGTGACGATACAATTTTGATAATGATTTCCTTTCATCATAATCCTCCCAAATACATTTTGGAATGTGCTCCCTTATTTAGATGAATTCTAACAAATCTTTGTTTCTAATTTGATGACATAACGATTTAATTTTAATTTCAAAATTGCATAAAAGGAATTACATGCCAATCATTAACATACTAAAAAGCTTGAAACAATTACGTCTCAAGCTCTAATCATGGTATTACAATATTTTCCTACATCAAAACTATCTCATCGTTACAAATTCTTCTGCTCCTGTTGGGTGAATGGCTACCGTATTATCAAAATCTTCCTTAGTAGCGCTCATTTTGATAGCAACTGAGAAGCCTTGAATCATCTCATCGACGCCATAGCCGATTCCATGCAAGCCAATGATTTTTTCATCTTTTCCAAGAGTAACTAGCTTCATCTTACTTGGTTGACGATGACTGCCTAAAGCTGTGTACATTGGTGTGAAACTTGAGCGATAGACCTTGATTTGTTCTTCGCCAAACTCTGCAATGGCTTTTTCTTCTGAATAGCCGATTGAACCAATTGCTGGGTGACTAAAAATAACAGTCGCTACATCTTTATAATCCATTTTAGCATTTGGTTTGTCATTGAAAAGACGCTCTGACAGCTGACGACCCGCCTTGACAGCGACTGGTGTTAATTCCAATTTACCATTGACATCACCAAGAGCGTAAATGCCGTCAACTGATGTGTTTTCGTAGTCATCAGTTTTGATAAATCCTTTATCATCAAGTTCTACACCTGTCTTTTCAAGACCAAAACCAGTAACATTTGCCTTACGACCAATTGCCCAAATAAGCGTGTCAACTATATAAGTCTCACCATTTTCCAGAACCAATGTCAAACTATCATCATCATTCTTGATAACTTCTTTAGGAATCGAAAAAGTGTGTAACGTTGGACCATTTTCAGCCATAGCACCCACCAAAGTATCAATGATTTCCTTATCAAAAGTTCGTAGAGGACGCTCACGGCGAACAAAAAGGTGCGTTTTTGAACCGAGTGCGTGCAAGACACCAGCTACTTCCACGGCAATATACCCTGCACCTACTACCGCAGTACGTTTTGGCACATCATCTAACTCGAAAAAGCCGTCCGATGCGATACCGTATTGCGCCCCAGGAATATCGGGATAAAGCGCATGACCACCAGTAGCAATTAAAATATGCGGCGCTGTGTAATACGTTCCTGCCACTTCCACAGTATGTGCATCTACGAAGGTCGCATAATCATAGACACATTCAACACCATTATTATCAAAACCGCGTTCGTAAGAAGCATGAATACGGTCAATATAGGCTTCACGATTGGCTTTCAGAGTTTTAAAATCAAAAGAAGTTTGACCAACTTGAAAACCGTATTCACTAGCGTAGGTGTTTAGCGTTTCAGCTACCTGTGCGCCGTACCACATGACTTTTTTAGGAACACATCCTAGATTGACACAAGTTCCACCAACTTCCTTTGCTTCAAAAAGAATAACTTTTGCACCGTGCATAGCGGCACGATTAGCTGAAGCAATTCCACCAGAGCCACCACCGATAACAATGTAATCATATTGTTTTACTTCCATACAGTCTCCTAATCAATCCGTTATAAAATCTAAAATAGCTTCTTCTGATAAAGATGAATCGCAGATAACTTTCGCATGACCTGATTTGGCTACCAAAAGCCCTGGAACTGTTGGAACATCATAAGTTGTGCGAAGCTCTTGCGTGTCTGAATCTTGATTTTCACTATTTAAGAAATGAATAGTTAATTGATTATCTTTCACCACTTGCGTTAGTTTTGGCTCAAAACGGCGACAATATGGACAAGTCGGACGTCCGATAAAAAGAATAAAATTGTCCGCAGTTTGAAGTTGTGCATTAGCCTCCTTGGCTGAAATAGGTGTAAAATAATCTGCAAACGTTGTCATAACAATACCTCCAAAAATATTACTCTTATCATATCTCATACGAATAAATTTCTCAACTTTCTGATTCGAAAATCAAAAAGAGGATTGATTTTGCCCAATCCTCTTATCGCATGTCATTATTTTCGGATAAATTCACTATCAACTTCGCTATCATCAGACACGTAACGTTCTACGGTCATGTGTAAGTCGTATTTTTCTCGAAGTTCAGCTAGAGTGTCCATCATCGGTGAAGCATGATGTGCGTCAATGGCTTCCTGATTTTCCCAACTGTCAATTAACAAAACCGTTTCAGGGGCATTTGCTGGAAAGAAATAATCATATCTCAAATTTCCTTTTTCAGATCGAATTGCTGCTGCCGTACCTGATTTTTCCATTTCTTCCATGAATTTTTTAGCATTGCCATTAGTATCCTTGTAATACAAATTAACTGTAATTGCCATAAAATCACCTTTTCTAGTCTTTTCTTTATTTTATTACATTTTGAAAACATTTCCAAATGATATGCACAAAACCAGCAAGACCCTAGCGAATGTCCGCTAGGGGTAATCAAAATAAGCTTAGCATTCCACGACTACATTATCCCAAAGCGACGTCCATCACCATCATAATGACAAAACCAACCATAAGTCCAAGTGTGGCAATATCGGTATTACCGTTGTTTTGCGACTCTGGAATAAGTTCTTCGACAACAACGAAAATCATGGCACCAGCCGCAAAGGCAAGAGCATATGGGATGATTTGTAGCATGACGATAATAAGAGCTGCTCCTAAAACAGAACCGATAGGCTCTACAATCGCAGACATCGCTCCCATAAAGAAAGCACGCCAACGTGAACTGCCGTCAGCACGAATAGGAATGGAAAGCGCCGCCCCCTCAGGGATATTTTGTAGCCCAATACCAATCGCAAGTCCAATTGCTCCGATAAGAGCCACATTCGTCATGTTGCCAGATGCTAGTGCTCCAAAAGTAACACCAATAGCTAAACCTTCTGGAAAATTATGAATCGTAATAGCTAAAAAAAGCAAAGCTGTTTTAGATAATTTTTTCTTCGGTTGAATCCCTTCTGCCTCCGAAACATCTTTTCCCAAGTGCAAATGTGGAACAAGGGCGTCAATTAAGCGTAAACTAAAACCACCCAACAGAAAACCAACCGCTGCTGGTAACCAAGCAAGTTTACCATAGTCTGCGTGTGCGTAATCAATAGCTGGCGCTAACAAAGACCAAAAAGAAGCCGCAATCATAACTCCAGCCGCAAATCCCATCATCACATCAAGCAACTTACGACTAACTTTTCTAAAGAAAAAAACAACAGCTGAGCCAAGAATGGTACATCCCCATGTAAACAATCCTGCTAACAAGGCTAACAAAACAACGTTTTGTGTCATCAGCCAATCTATCATAAAAAGTCTCCTTTTAAAATTAATAATTATTTATCTCATCAAAATCAATTCTGTGAATTTATTTCATTGTAGCAAAAAGTACCAAAAAAACCTAGTGAAATCACTAGGTTATACTATCGATAATCACAATTAACGAGATGGTCGTTAACAATACCAACGGCTTGTAGGAATGAGTAGGTAATAACGGGTCCAACAAATCCAATGCCACGTTTTTTCATGTCTTTGCTTAGTCTCTCTGATAAATCAGACACCGTCGGCACATCTTCTGGCGTTTTCCACTTATTATCAATCTGCTTGCTGTCTGTAAAACTCCAAAGATAGGCATCAAAAGAGCCGAATTCTTTTTGAATTTCTTGCACAATTCGAGCGTTCTTTCGAACACTAAAAATCTTATTTCGATTGCGAATTAAGCCCGAATTTGACAATGATTGTTCCAATTCGTCATCTGACATTTTAGCACAGGTGTCAATGTCGAAATCATGAAAAGCACGGCGATAGTTTTCACGTTTGTGCATGATTGTTTTCCACGATAAGCCAACACTTGCCCCCTCTAGGCATAGCATTTCAAATTGAAACTGGTCGTCATGTGCCACCTTACACCATTCGTTATCATGGTATTCTTCTAAAATATGGTCACCTTCATACCATGCGCGGCATTTTCCGTCAGTCATTGACAATCCTTTCTGTATCAATTCAAATAAGTTTGAATCGTTGATAGTTTCTGCTTAGGAACAAACATCACTTTCTGGCGCGTTGCAAAATCTGGCTCTTTTCCGTCAAGCGTTAACAAAACATAACCTAATTTCTCTCCCATGATTTTTGCCGCAGCATAATCCCAGGGTTGAATATATGAGAAATAAGCTAACAATTGCCCTGTCATAACATACGCCATACTAAGACCAGCTCCACCATAAACACGAACACCTAGTGTTTGGTCAACAAGGTCACGAATTCCACAATAATTGCATGAAAACATACTAGCATTACAGCCGATTAAAGTTCGTTTAAGCGCCACATCTTGGTAAGATGTAAGTTGTTTATCATTGGCATAAACGTCAAATTGTCCACCACCGCTATACAAGATGTCGTTAGCAACATCATAAATCAAACCAAACTGCCCTTTGCCATTTTCGTAATAAGCAATCATTACCGCAAAATTAGCCCCTTGAACAACAAAATTTACTGTACCGTCAATCGGATCTAATACCCAAACATTGCCGTCTGAAATAGGGTGATGAATATTATTTTCTTCAGCCATAATATTGTCATTAGGATAAGCTTGCTTAATCTTAGTAATTAATAATTCCTGAGTTGCCTTATCAAGATTCGTCACCAAATCATCAAAACGCGTTTTTTCTTCAATCTGTAGGTCCTTAACCATATTATCTTTGATAAAATCCCCCACAGCATGAATTAACGATTTAGCAAATGTAAACTTATTTTCCAAGAGAAATATATCCTTTCTCCTTAGCTTTTGCGGCTTTTACAGCCTGATAAGTTGAATAACCACTGTTTCTTTCAAATTCACGATCAATTTGCTTTTCTTGCGCCTTACTCTTCACAATGGTTTTAAAAATAGCATAGCTGTCCAAGATATCTTTAACAGAAATCTTTGTTTCATAAGCGGCTTCAACTTGATTCAAAAAATGAAGCACTGAGGCAATTTCTTCAGTGCTCCAAAACAAATCAAGAGGATAGCTATAATTTTTCATCTTAAGATACCAAAAACTCTCAAATAACTTGAATCATCAAGTTATTAAACTAACAAAAAGCAATCTCACTTTTTACTTTCTGACAACTTTGTAGTGCACTAGTCTAGCAAGGTCATCAGAAACTAGTTTGAGTTATTCCTTTCTATCCTTCGATTTCTGCTTTTATGGTTGCTTGACGCAATTCTTGTTTACGATAATCTCGTGGCAGAAAGGCACGAATCTCGTCTTCGTTAAATCCGATTTGCATTCGCTTGTTATCTAAAATAATCGGACGACGCAATAATCCTGGATTTTTTGAAATCAAATCAATCAAGTTTGAAACAGATAATTCATCGACATCCACATCTAATTTTTGGAAAACTTTAGAACGTGTTGAAATAATATCTTCTGTTCCATTCTCAGTAAATGCCAAAATCGACATTAATTCTTCACGACTGAGAGGACTGGTGATAATATTATGCTCTTGAAATTTCACGTCGTGTTCGTTTAACCAAGCGCGAGCTTTTCGGCAGCTCGTACAACTTGGTGACAAAAATAAAGTAATCATATAACGACCTCTCCCATACTGTTGCTTTTATTATACAAAATTTTAAGGAACTTGGCTATCTTTTTTTCCAATTTGCAGCAACTTCCTTATCAGATTTCAATTGTTCAATCAATGCACCAGTGCCTGCAAATTTTACCATATCGCGGATTTTATCTAACCAGATTATTTCAACTGTTTCACTATAAATCTCATCTTTGAAATCAAAAATATTGGCTTCCAGACGTAATTCAGTACCACCAAAGGTGACATTTTTGCCAACACTTGTCATGGCGCGATAAGATTTTCCGTTGACAATAACATCGGAAACATAAACGCCGTCTCCAGGTAGAAAAACGTTATCAATCGGCGCTAGGTTAGCCGTTGGAAAACCGATAGTTCGCCCACGCGCATCACCATGTACGACAATACCACGCGTGCTAAAATTGTAACCTAATAAACGATTAACTTCTTTAATATTGCCATCAAAAATCAACTGACGAATTCGTGTTGAACTAATTTTTTCACCATTATCTTGAACTTCTGGCACAACGACAACGTCACCGTTGAATTGCTGTGCTAAATCAATAGCATCTTTACGGTCGTGTCCGAATTTATAATCAAATCCGACAACAATTGTCTTAGCACGCAGCTGTTTGATGTAGTTTTCTAAAAAGTTTTTTGCAGAGAGTTTTGAAAAAGTTGACGTAAAATCAATCAAGTACAGATAATCAACACCATATTCCGTAAACTTCTCATAGCGCTTTTCAGGCGAGGTTAAACTAAGCAATAAATCAGACGTAAAACGTGATAGAGCAAGACGTGGAGACTCATTAAACGTTAGGACAGTTAGTGCTAAATTATCACGTTTAGCAATCTCTTTTGCTTTATCAAATAATGCCTTGTGTCCTCGATGAAGCCCATCAAAGTATCCTAATACTAACACACTATCTTTGGCATTTGTTATGTCTTTGTAATCTTTTATTCGTTGAATTTCCATTTTTTTCATTCTAAATCAGATAAATACTTTATGCGGTTTGTAAAGGTCATCTTGCGGCATAAGGATTGCCACCAACTTATCCTCATAAAATCCCGCAAGTTGTTCATCTTTTCTATCTAAAGCAATTTTTCGTCCAAAAGAAATCTCTATTTTTTGGTCTTCGGTAAAATCAACACGTGGTAAATCCATAACACCGTATTCGACAGGAAGAAGAAATGAAAAATCTTCCAAAGCTACTTTATCAGCGATTTCTGCCAAAGTTAAGGCGTTTTCTAGTCGTAAACCAGCTGAAGCTTCGCGTTCCAAATACAACATATGACTAGCGTAACCAAGTTTTTTTCCTAAATCAACTGACAACGTACGAATATAAGTTCCTTTACTACAAGCCACTTCAAAATCAAAATAACAACAATCATTTTTAAATTCTAACGGGCTAGTGCGTTTGAAATCATAGATTGTCACATGGCGTTCAGGTCGCTCAACTGTTTGACCAGCGCGAGCATATTCATATAATCGTTTGCCGTTGACTTTAACTGCTGAGTACATAGGAGGAATTTGAGTGATTTCACCGATAAAACTTCTCAAAGTCAAGTCAACTTCTTCTACTGCTACATCACTAACTGGCGTTGTCTCAAGACGTTCACCACTAGCATCTTCCGTTGTTGTCGAATACCCTAGACAAATCTGCCCACGGTAAATCTTGCCAGCTTCTGTCATGTATTCAATCACACGTGTTGCTTTACCAACAGCAATTGGCAGAACTCCAATAACGTCAGGGTCTAGCGTTCCTCCGTGACCAATTTTCTTTTCATGCAATATTTTTCGAAGCTTAAAGACTGCGTCGTGACTCGTCATTCCTGCTTCTTTTTTTAAATTAATAATTCCGTTAATCATAACCTTTATTATAACTTTTTTTACTAACAAAAGACAAGCTAAAACACCATTATGAGAGTTTTAGCTATATTCTTATCTATTCTGTTTAAATGTTGCGATTGTTATCGCTACCTAACTCAAAGAAATCTTGAATTTCTTGAACGTATTCTAAGACGCCTTGAAATTCACCATTTTCATCACGAACAGCAGCGTAGGTGACATGAACAAATTTGCCGAGTTTTTCTGACTTGAACCACATCACAACTTTATCTCGTTCACCAGAGCGCAAAAGCGTAAAAATTTTCTTGACTTTATCTAAAACTTTTGGTGGATGACAAAGCTCAACACGGCGTCCAATCTGACTTGGTGTACGTTTAAAAATCATTTCATCTGGTGCTTTACTATCGTTGTAATATTGGAAAATATCATCTTTATTGACGAAAGTGATTTCTAATGGTAAATGATTGAGAATAAGATTAGCTTGCTCAACGGATAGGTAACCGTTACCAAATAGTTGTTGACTCGTACGGTCAAAACTTTGACTTTCCTTTTTAGGTGTAAAGCTAATAGTGAACTGCCCTTCTGGCGTATCAATGACTTTGGTCAATTGATTATCGGTTGCTGAATTTTCTTGACTATCTTCTGTTTGGTTTGTCGAATGCGCAAGGTCTTGTTTTGTATCCTCAAAATTTTCACGATGAGGCTGCCATTTAGCTGTTGGTTTAACAATCGCATAACCATAAGCATCACTTTCTTCGGCAATCGCAAGCCAATCGTCTTGAGTTAACGTTTCTAGTAAAATCATTAAGAGAATAGCTTCTTCCTTGAAAATCATTTCCTCGAATTCTTTTGCGAATGCTTCAAAGGCTGAAGAAATTTCTCCGATTGTTAGGTCAGGTAACTGCTCCACAGCAGTTTGCGCTTTTTCAAAAAGTACTCTAATGTTATCATCAACACCCCACATGACTTTTGGCGGTGCATCATGCCCATATCGTTCCATCACTGGGAAAAAGAGGTTTTCTTTACGATTATAATGATTCTGGAATTGCCCTAAAAGACTCATCTGATGCTTCAATCCACGAATCAAATCTGGACGAAATTCCTCGTTTTCAGCCTTCTCATAATTTTCGATAATACGACGAATGCGTAACACAGCAGCACGTAAAGCAAGATTTTCTTGTTTAAAAACATAGACTGGATGCCCTTCTTGCTCCGCATCTGGCACATCAACATCTGAGATAGCACCTTTAAAAAGATTAGCATGAACATTACACAAGCTCATGACATCCTCAAAAGTAATGCCAGTATCAGTCCTCATTAGCTCATGTTCCATCATTGAGATTTCCAAGGCTGACACACCTGTAAAATGCTGGTCAAAATCCTCTTGAACAGACTTAGCATCAGCACCATGATGCAAACGTAACAGAATATCTTTTAGTATTTCAATACGATTTTCATTCATAACTGCCTCCAATCACTTCATAACCATTAAATTCAAGTGTTCGTTGAATTTTTTTAAGTGAAATATTAGCTAACTTTGCACCAGCTTTTAGAGACGTTACTTTCCCAACTGTGTTTAGCATGGCAGGTTTTGACAATGGCTTAAACCCCAAATCTACCAAAATCTCTTTCACTTCTGGGTGTTCCTTAATCGTCTCAGCGACTGGCTTTGATAAATCTATAATATTGTTCATAATGATTACCTCAATATTTGATAGCTTTATTATAACACATCAGAAAAGTGACAATGATTTTGAAACTATTAACAAATTAACATTATTTTAGATAGAGAGAATAACCACGACTAGCTTGCTTGAAACCATAATTTTCATAAAAACGATGAGCTATTTGTCATTCTAAAGTATCCCCACTATTTAGCACTAAAGCGTGAATGTTTTCAGATAGTGCACGATTTTTGACAGCATCTATCAAGGCTGTCGCAACACCCCTACGGCGATACTTTTGTAATACTGCCAGAATAAGAATACGATAGTAGGCACCTTCATTTTCAAAAAATAACATTTTAGCATAACCAATCATCCCAATGATTTCATTGTCATCAACCGCGACTAAAAGATGGTAATCAGGATGAGAAAGAACTGTTTTTAATCGTCTAACCAATTCAACTTCCTTGACAGGATAGCCAAGTTCAGCATAAAGAGGGGATAACTTTTCAATATCTAATAGTTGAGCAGGTCTAATAATCATTTTCAGTCCTCACACATTTCAGAAAAAAAACAACATCACATTGAAAGATTCTATTCTTCTTTTAATGCTTCAAATTTGGCACGCATGGTTGGATTTTTTCGTGTTAATTTTTTGACGGAAACATCGTCTAATTTATTGTTAGCAAGGCGGAGCTGATTTTCACTAGTTGTCAAGAAACGCTTGACTTCTTCCATGCGGCGGATTGATTTATCAATTTCATCAATGGCTTTTTTGAAGTTATTACTTGCTGAAGTATAGTTCTTAGCAAAAGCGTTTTTGAAGGTTTCAAGATCATCTTCAAAGTGTGTGATATCAATATTTTGTTCACGTACCAAAGCTAAATCTTGCTTGTATTTAAGTGAGTTGAGCGCAGCATTTCGCAAAATACCAATCAACTGAATGAATAGTTGCGGACGGACAACGTACATTTTTTCATACTCATGACTAACGTCAACAATACCAGTATTGAAGTAATCATTGTCTGCTTCTAGCATGGTTACTAAAACGGCATACTCACAATTTTTCTCGCGACGGTCTTTGTCTAATTCTTTATAGAAATCTCTATTTTTGTGCTTCGCTTTTGTTTCATCAGCTTCATTTTTCATCTCAAACATGATGGATAGTATTTCAATACCATTTTCGTCCGTTTCACGATAAATGAAATCCCCTTTTGAACCACGACTTGATACTTCATTGTCTTTACCGAAAGTGGCATTTGGAAAAGCGTAAGCACGAACCTTGTTAAACTCCGTTTCAGCATAGACTTCTAAACTTTCTCCGATAGCTTTTGTAGATTGTTGCGCTTTGAAATTTTTGTAAAATTCCACCTGCTCGTTAGCCGCTTTTAGTTGCGCTTCATAGTCACTCTTGACAGAAGCTAAGGATAATTCTGCCTCTTTTTCTTGAAGAGCTAATTTTGATTTGGCATCATCACGTTCTTTTTCAACAGCCGCAACGGCTTCAACTAGACTGTTTTGGTTTTCAAGCGATAAACGTTCCAGTTGATTTTGAACCTCAACCAATTCCTTATCTTTCTTAGATAACGCTTGACTTAGTTCTAGCTCTTTTACGGAAGATAAATTTTCTAATTGTGCTTTAAGTTCTGTGATTTCTTGCTCTTTTTGACTTAAAAGACGTTGGTTTTCTAAGGCTAATGTCTGTTTTAGCTGTTCTAGCTGCGTGGTTAGCTCGCTGATTTCTTTATCTTTAGCGCTAGCTTGGGTCTGCAAATCGTTTTTTGATTTTTCTTCTAGCAATGCCTTTTCTTTGTCAAGACGGTCATGGATTTCTTTGTCAAATTCATTGCTACGGACTTGTGCTAAAAGCTGACTATACTCTGTCTCATTGATTGTAAAAACAGTTCCGCAATGCGGGCATTTAATATTATTCATAAATTCCTCACTTGAATTTTCTAATTATTACCATTATAGCAAAAAAGAAGCTCAATTAGCTTCTTTTACTTATACCTATATTAAAATAAGTTTTTTTCAACCTCGCTACGAATACGTTGCCATTCTTGTTTTGCTCTGGTTAGTTTACGTTTATAGTCTTTCAAACCTTGTTCGTATCCTTGAATTAAGTAAGCTTGGCGAATAGAAGGAATCTTTGGTATTTCAATACTAATAATTTTTTGAGTATTTAAATTCATCACATTCTTGCCAGTATTTGCCTCATCTAGTAGTGCTTGTCCTAAATCAGATGCCAAAAACAGTCTGATATAACCACCTGAAATATCGCTGGTAGGACGTAAAACCGTAATGTTAGCCGAAGCAATTACTGGTCCGTCTTGTTCAGCAAAGACAGCAATTTTTTTCACTGTACCTTTAGAAGCGATTAACACATCTCCTTCTTGCAACAGATAACGTGAGACACTTTTTTCATCACAATCATTTTTCTTTAAATGAGCATAATCAATTCCCGTATCGTCCATGTCACTTAAATTAATCACAGAAATATTGCCACTATCGCCTAATTTTGAAACTGCCTTACCTTTAAAATGTTCTGTAATCTCCTTTAAAGGAATCTTAGCAATCTTATTTGATTTGTAATTTTCAACAAGTTCGTTCATAGCTATCTCCTCTATGTTTTAGTATTGTAATACTAAACTTGCTTTTTGACAAGTAAAACGGTCTATCCCTAGACCTTTTTTTATATTTGTCTTAGCTGTTAATGGTTAAATTTAAGAACTATTCATCTTTACCATAATGTGATGCTGATTTTCAATGAAGCTAGTACAGCAGATTTTAGTCGGCTGCTTCTGTCGATTCTTTGCTTAAATATGCTTGGTGGCTCACTTAATGCCATTTATAATATTTGGCTACTGAGTGTCAAAATCGCTCACCTATCTTACAGCCAAGCGCTACTTCTTATTGAGTTTATCTTAGTTGGAAGTGTTCTGATAAGAAACTTAACGCCACACGATTACTTTTCTAAAAAATCAGTTAGGAAGTTGCTGAAAATTAATGCCGTTATTTTCTTTCTCGTTGGTCTGTCTAACCTCGTTCACCTACCGTTAATTTTCGGTGTGCTGCTACCAGCATTCGCGGGTTATCTGGTGGGGAAAATCAATCCTAAAATTAATTCTCTATTACTAAGCAAACTTCCTGCTAATACCTTAGCGCAGACGAATAATTTCTTGTCTTTTTTATTCACCTTGTCACTGATTCCTTTTGATTTATACTTGTTTATTTCTTCTCAATCGGTGCGACGCTGGCTAGTAGTTTTTTAAGACCAACTTCTGGGAAATTGATTTTAAGTTCTTGTGTTTTTCCACTTCCTGTAACGGATAGAACGGTACCATCACCCCATTTTTTATGGTGAGCAATGTCACCAATTTGCCAATCGACCGCTTCTTTTGAAGCGGTAGCTGATTGACCAACTGGAACAGCTTTGCCAGATTTTGGAAATGGCTGCGCTCCACGACTTGATGTTGGTTGAACTTTTGCTTTACGTGCTTGAAGAGCTTGCTGTAAGCTCATGCCTTGTCCGAAAGTCAATTGTTCATCACTACTATTGCTATATCGAACACTAAATGATGAATTAGCTGGACGCGCTAAACCTTGGTATTGCAATAATTCATCATCAATTTCACGAATAAAACGTGACGGAGGGTTATAGCTTGTCTTACCAAACAAAGTACGTGTGTTAGCATTGGTTACAAAAAGCAAGTGCTCTGCACGTGTAATCCCAACGTAAGCCAAACGGCGTTCTTCTTCTAATTCATCTTGGTCCTCGGCGGCACGAGAAAGTGGAAAGACGCCTTCTTCCATACCAATCAAGAAAACAATTGGAAATTCCAACCCCTTGGCAGCGTGCAAAGTCATCAAGGTCACTTCTGCAGTTTCCGCATCACCGTCATCAGTATCAGCAATCAAAGCCAAATCATTTAAGAAACGACTTAGTTTGTCAATACCAGATTCATCTTCTGGGGCATCTTCTTGATTATCATCAAAATTCTTAGTTACAGTCAAGAATTCTTCGATATTTTCAATACGCGCTTGGCTTTCAAGGGTATTTTGCACACGAAGGGCATCAAGGTAACCAGTTTTGTCAAGAACAGCTTCGACCAATTCTGTAACAGTCATCTGGTCTAAGTCATCACGAAGTTTCATGAGCAGATTCGCCAAATCCCAAACCGCTTGTGCTGCTTTTCCTTTTACGCCAGAAAGCATGATATTAGCAGACGCATCTAACAAACTCATGTTTTGCATATTGGCAAAATCACGAATTTTTTCAAGGGTACCAGGACCAACGCCACGCTTTGGTTCGTTGACGATACGTTCATAACTGATATTATCCGCAGTATTTGCAATCACATTGAGGTATGAAATCACATCACGAATTTCCTTACGGCTGTAAAATTTTGTTCCACCAACCATTGTATAAGGAATGTTTGATTTTAACAAAGCTTCTTCAATGGTACGTGATTGCGCATTGGTACGGTATAGAACAGCAAAATCTTTGAAGTTCTTGCCTTCTTCGCGGACAATATTGTCAATCGTAGAAGCGACAACGACTGCTTCTTCACGTTCATCACGCGCACGGTAATAGACAATCTGCTCACCGTCAGCATTTTGCGTCCACAATTTTTTCGGACGACGATTGCGATTGTTATTAATCACCGCGTTTGCTGCTTGCAAGATTTTCTTGGTTGAACGATAATTTTCTTCCAATAGAACAACTTTTGCTTCTGGATAATCCTTTTCAAAATCAAGGATATTTTGCATATCTGCACCACGCCAACCATAAATGGATTGGTCCGCATCGCCAACAACACAGATATTCTTAAAACGAGACGCCAAAAGTTTCACCAATTGATATTGCGCATGGTTAGTATCTTGATACTCATCTACATGAATGTATTGGTAGCGTTGTTGGTAATAAGTCAAGACATCAGGATTTTGGTCAAACAAACGAAGCGTTAACATGATAAGGTCATCAAAATCCATTGCTTCGCTGCGGCGCAATTCTTCTTGATAAGCCTTATAACATTTGGCAACAATTTGCGTGTACATGTCACCTGCTTGATTTTCATAAGCTACCTCATCAAGCAAATCATTTTTGGCATTTGAAATTGTCCCAAGAATCGCACGTTCATTCCATTTCTTAGGGTCGAGATTCAGATTTTTTAAAATACGTTTCATGAGCGTGCGCTGCTCACCTGGGTCAACAATCGTAAAATTGCGATTATAGCCAATGTGGTCAGCATCACGACGCAAAATTCGCACACACATACTATGGAAAGTTGCAATTAACGTATCAGCCGTCGCAGGATTTAACGCCATAGCACGTTCACGCATTTCACGCGCCGCTTTATTCGTAAAGGTAATCGCAAGGATATTCCAAGGATTTACAAATTTTTCATCAATTAAGTAAGCAATACGATGCGTTAAAACACGTGTCTTACCAGAACCAGCTCCCGCCATGATTAAAAGCGGACCTTCCGTTGTCTTAACAGCCTCTGCCTGCTTGTCATTCATACCATTTAATAAAGGATTCATCGTAAAATACCACGGATGTCACTATTTCGCTAAATAAATAAGCAAATTATCCGAGTTTTATTCCTCTCTAGATTAATTAGTCATATAAGATAATGCTTATCTATTGTACCATTTTTTGGAAAATAGTGTTGGCTGCTTTCACTTTGTTTAGCAAATTTTTAAGAAATAAGTCTGAAATACTTCCCGTTGCCACTTGGTCAAAATTAGTCTGCCAAATCCTCAATAATTGTCAAAATGAGCTGGTCGTTCTTTCTCCCAGTAAAGGACAAGAATCAGACTTGCATTTCATCTTGCATATTCAAAGTGACCTATCTGAACAAACAATTTGTCAATTGGCTAAAAAACATGGACTGCAGATGACACCGTTATCGTTGCCAAAACACGCATTCTGACAAGGATTTTATCGTTAATTACGCTAATATCACCTCACCTCACATCGACAAGATTATTAATATTTTGTTGCAAATTATTCCTTAATTATTTCAAAAACAACATTTTTCCCAAACATTACAAAAAATACTATTGACAAAGTTCGGATTTTGCTTTAAAATAGTAAACGAATTAAATAGCAAACCGAATGATGTCATTCAGGAGAAGAAAGCTTGCCTTTCGCCGAAGGAGTTACGCTCTCAGGTGTCATAGACAGGACTGGGTGACGGACGGACTTCTGGAGAGACCTTGTTATCAAATGATTTGATAACAGCTAGAATTTCCACTAGAGTCAGTAATGTTTTTAAGGACTTTGTATGACTTACTGATTGCTAATTGGGTTATCTAGATTAGGCGCCGAAGGGGCAAGGTTGACCTTTGTCAACTCAAACTCTCAGGCAAAAGGACAGAAGATAAGAATGGATTCACAAGCGAGCATTAGGCTTGCTAAGTCTTCTTATCACTTTTCAGGAGTTATCTTTTTAGATAACTCTTTTTCTATTTCTATTGGCATCTTTGGCGCTATATTTAAAATGGGGAGACTTTTTCTTTTTATGTTAGACTTTTTTACTTTACTTGATGATATTGTCTGGGGAGCACCGCTGTTAATCTTGCTCGTTGGGACTGGTGTTTACTTAACTGTTCGCCTCGGCTTACTTCAAGTGATTAAATTACCTAAAGCTTTTAAATTAATCTTTGCTGATGACAAAGGGCAGGGAGATATTTCAAGTTTTGCTGCTTTGGCTACTGCACTTGCCGCTACCATCGGTACAGGGAATATCGTTGGGGTGGCAACAGCTATTAAAGCTGGTGGACCAGGTGCACTCTTTTGGATGTGGATGGCTGCTTTCTTTGGAATGGCGACAAAATATTCTGAAGGACTTCTTGCCATTAAATACCGTACTAAAGATGATAATGGAGAAATTTCTGGTGGTCCAATGTATTACATCCTCAATGGTATGGGCAAACATTGGAAACCTTTAGCTGTTTTCTTTGCAGTTGCTGGTGTTTTGGTTGCTTACTTTGGTATTGGGACATTTTCACAAGTAAACTCAATTACATCATCGCTTGAAAATTCCTTTGGTGTGGCACCAAAAATCGTAAGTGTTGTCATTGCCGTTCTTGTTGCTATCATCATTTTTGGCGGTATTCAATCTATCTCAAAAGTAGCCGAAAAAGTCGTGCCTTTCATGGCTATCGTTTACATCGTTGCTACGCTTGCTGTTATTTTTGCTCACGCCAATCAAATCCTACCAGCGTTTGGTGAAATTTTCTCTGGTGCCTTTGCTGGTACGGCTGCCGTCGGTGGCTTTGCTGGTGCAGTCGTTAAAGACGCTATCCAAAAAGGGATTGCTCGTGGTGTTTTCTCTAATGAATCTGGTCTTGGTTCTGCTCCAATCGCTGCTGCCGCTGCTAAGACAGAAAAACCTGTTGAACAAGGGCTTATCTCAATGACAGGGACTTTCATTGATACAATCATCATTTGTACTTTGACTGGGCTTTCTATCATTGTTACTGGAAAATGGACTGTTTCTGGTCTTGAAGGTGCTCCGTTGACACAAGCTGCCTTTTCATCAATCTTTGGAACGCCCGGTGCGATTGCCCTTACATTCTGTCTTGTGTTGTTTGCCTTTACGACAATTCTTGGTTGGTCTTATTACGGTGAACGTTGTTTTGAATTCCTTTTCGGAACAAAACACATCAAACTTTACCGTAGCATCTTCGTTGTCATGGTTGCCTTCGGCGGCTTCCTCAAATTAGAATTGATTTGGGTTGTTGCTGATATCGTTAATGGACTTATGGCTTTACCAAACTTGATTGCCCTCTTGGCACTCTCACCAGTTATTATCCATGAAACAAAACGTTATTTTGCCAAGAAATAAATTTTAAAAATTAGCTGAGCACTTGTCTCAGCTAATTTTATTTTCTTAATTTTTCAAACCGACAACAACTGGAATAATACCCATAAGTAGCACCAGACCAACTAGACTTAAAACGAATCCTATAACAAAATTTCCTGAGCTAATCAAGGCAAAACCACCACCGAAAACAAGCGCAGCAACAACGGAATAGACTACTTTTCCAACTAGTTTTGGATTGACGTTTGGAGCTTCTTTGCCAGCCAATCGACATTGAATCACCCAAGAAATCACTTCGAGTAGGAGACCAACGATAGCAACTAGCAAGTCGATATTTTGCAAGTGCTAATCAGGAAGTATAAACATGTACATCCCAAGAGCCAAGACTAAAGTGCTAACTGTATAGGTAATAAGTGTGATAAAATCTGATTTTTTCATGTTTTGTCCTTTCTATTTACCAAAACGATTTAATATTTATGAGATTTAGCTTTTTCGTTAATGTCTTTTGAACGTGTTTTTAATTTTTCAGCTGATGTTGCTAAACGTTTTTTAGCCTCTTCGACACTTTCACCGTCTTTTGTAAAGAATTTTTCAATGAATTTGTCTGAAACTTTATTGAATCCATTGACAGCGCCAGTTAATGATGATAAAAATCAATCGCTTCATGGTTTGGATAATATTTTCCATCGATAACACCGTCAGTAATCTCACGTGCGACACCGTGGCGCCCAGCGGTCATCACATCAGCAACGCTTACGCCTTTACCGCCTTCTTGCCAACCGCCTTCAAGTTGATGAGCAGCAACTGCGCCACCCCATAAAAAGTTTTCTGGTAATTTAGACATAATATAACCTCCTCGATTAATACAAGACTATTATAGCAAGCGGTTACAAAAACGAGAATAGAAAAAATTTCCTAAGTTATTAGGAAATTTTTGACATCTTTATTTATGTTTGAACATCAAGACAAGCTCCCATACCAATAAAAGAGCAGCAAGACCAAAAAGATATTTGGAAATTTCTTGCATTGCGACATTAAAACTAAGCAGAGCTGCGGTTAACATAACTGCCAGAAATAAAATGCTCACAACAAAGCGATTAGCTATTTGACTGACGGTCTTAATACGATTTTTATAATCATAAATATCATGATTGATTAAAATCCGACCATTGAGCATCTGTTCAAGTAACTGATTAAGCCGACGTGGAATATTTTTCCCATTTTTCAATTGATAAAAGAGCTCAATCAGTAACGTTTCCTTGTTCAAGGCCTGTTTTAACATGTCAGGTCCCATATTTTCTAAGAAATAATTTTTAGCAAGCGTCATCAAATCAACTTCTGGCGCTAATTCACGAAAAATTCCTTCAATTTGTAGCGCAGCTTTTTCCAAAATCGTAATCTGGGGCGACGCCTTCAAGCCATTTTTGACGAAAACGTCCAGCAAATCTTCCAATAAATCTGTGATAGATAAGACACCCAAATCCAAACTAGAATATTTCGCCAACATTCGTTCAACATCTTGGCTAAGCGCTGTTTTATTTATTGAAGTATCAAAACTTGTGACAGACAAGATGCCTTGCACCATCCCTTCGACATCTTGTGCCGTAAAGCTGTAAAGAATATCATTTAACGCCACGCACATGCCATTTTCCAGATCTCCCATAATCCCAAAGTCAATAAAATAAATTTTTCCTTCAGAAATAAAGAGATTTCCTGGGTGTGGGTCACCATGAAAATAGCCGTCTTTAAAGACTTGTTTGATAAAACTCAGCATCAGCTTCTTACCAATGTCTTCCAAATCATAGCCAGCTTTAATCAATTCTTCATAATGATTGATAGGAATTCCTGAAATATACTCCTCAACAACCATACGTGGTGTGGTATATTCGTCAAAAACTTCAGGAATGGCAATGCATTTTATCGATTGATTTAACTCAGCAAAAGTAAGCATCGCTTGCGCTTCATTACGAAAATCGATTTCTTTCGTCAAGCTATCCTTGAGCTGCTGCAAAACCTCTGATAAATTAACCATAGGCAACATTGCCTTAGGAATGCGCCGCGACAAGCCAATCAACAATTCTAAATCTTCTTCGATAATTTCTGGCAAATGCGGTCGCTGAATCTTGACAACAACTTCTTTGCCATTAAGCAAAGTAGCTCGATGTGCCTGAGCAACCGAGCCACTTGCCAAAGGCTCTGAAGAAATGCCCGCAAAAACTTCCGAAATGGGTACTGGCAACTCTGCAGCAATTGCCTCCATGACAACCTCTTGCGATAATGGAAGAACATCACTTTGTAGCTTGCTTAATTCTCTAATATAAGCTTCAGGAAATAAATCACTTCTCGTTGAAAGAATTTGTCCGATTTTGACAAAACTAGGACCTAATTTCTCGAAAGCTAAACGTAATTTACGAGGTGTAGATTTGTCCTCGATAGGTTTTCCTTTTTCTTTTAGCGTTGTTAAACCGACCGAGCTGAAAGCTCCGATGATTTCTCTTAAGCGCTTATTTGACATAAATCATCCTACTCTTTATCATCAGATGCTGATTGTTTCAAGAGCGCATCCAATTTATCTTCAAGACGAGAAACATCTTCTTTAGTAGCATATTTAACAGTTTTCATTTTAACATCCAATTGGTCAAGTAATTCTTTTGCTTCATCTTCGCCTTTTCGTTTTAATTCAGACTGCAATTCTTTGCCTTCTTCAACGGTCAAGCGACCTTTTTCAACCAATTCTTTGACAAAAGCGTCAGCTTTTTCTAAAGTCATTGAAGTCAAACCAATACCAGCTAACAAGACTTTTTTCAACTCATCCATGATAATTCCTCCTTGAACGATTTTTATAACAATTGTTTACCCTTTAATTCTACTACTTTTAAGTCAAAATAGCTAAAGGAAACCAATCATTTCATGAAATTTTCTGACAATAGCGGTGATATTTTTGACTCCATAAACAAAAACTCCGCCTAAAACAAAGGAGATAGCGTTGTCTTTGCGGAGTTTGTAAGGGTATAAGAGGTGTGTTTGCGAAACACTTAAACCACGCCAGCCCTGCTATCAGTTTCGATAGGCCTTGATCATGATTCCCCTAAATTATAATGCTTTGTCTATCACAGTGCTAACATTATCCTTTCAGATTATGATACTTTAACACGATATTAAAAATAAAATTCTCGGAAAAAATCAAAGTATCCGTTTCTATTTTTAGTAGTTTTTGATATCATAATATTACATAATAATACTATGATATGATTGGGATGGTGACTATATGAAAAATAATACTGACCCATTGGAAATAAAAATAGATGAAAACAAACATCTCTTGCCTTATGATTATTACAGTACGGTTGTTGAACATGGGCATCCTGACGTCCTTTTCCATTGGCACCCAGAAATCGAAATTAATTATATCTACGATGGCTCGGCTCGTTTCCACATTGATTATGATTATTTTAACAGTCAAGCAGGTGATATTATCCTCATCCGTCCAAATGGAATGCATTCGATTCACCCACTTGAAAATCAAAAACACGTCACTGATACTTTCCGATTCCACCTCGATATGATTGGACATTCTATCGTTGACCAAGTCAGTCTCAGGTATTTGCAACCGTTGCAAACCAGTCTCTACAAATTTGTCCCACGCATTCAACCAGGAATGGACGGGTACGAGGATATCAAAGAATGTCTCTTTACCATTTTTGAGCTTTCTAAAAACGAAGGACGTCATTTTGAACTGCTACTCAAATCAAAATTAAACGAATTCTTATATCTTCTCTTCTATCACCATTATGTATTACGTAAAAATACTGATGATGCTTACCGCAAAAACGAGCAAATTCGTGAATTGATTGATTACATTAACAATAATTATCAAAAAAATCTCTCGATTGATTTTCTTTCACAATTTATGGGTTACAGCAAAACGCACTTTATGGCAGTCTTTAAACAACACGCTGGCACATCTTGCACCGAATTTATCATTCAAGTTCGCTTGAACAAAGCTTGCGACTTATTAATCAACACGGCTGACCCAATTTTAGAAATTGCTACCACTGTTGGCTTTAACAACTTATCTAATTTCAACCGACAATTCAAACGTTACTACGAACTCACACCGAGCCAATACCGCAAACAATTCAAAAAAGCCCACTACATCGGACCGCACCTATCACGAAATCTCAAAAATTAACAATAAAACACTAAGGATGACAACAAGCATGCTTAGTGTTTTTAGTTGCAATGAATTGAAGTTTAAAGACTTCAGACTCAAAACTTTGACATGGAATTCCACAGGAAGTCGCTTCCGAGGCAGTATCAAAAGTGGTTCCAAGAACTTCTTGACCATGCTTGATAATGTCGAGGACAACCTCAGTTTCTGCTGGTGATAAATCAAGATAGACACGTGTCAATTCATTGGTTGTATCTTTGTCCTGCATAACAAACGTCTTTTCAACTAAAGCAGTATCGATTTCATCACCTGGTTTTTTTTGAAAACCAAGCCCTCTTCCCATGACAATGATTTCCTCTCCGTCATCCCCTTTAGCCAAAACAACATTGTTATTATAGACTTTATCAATTTTCATCTTCTACTACTCCTCAAAAAAATTCGGAAAGAAAAGGCAAAACTAGCGTACACAAAAAGCACTGCGTTTTAACACAATCTCTAAATGTACACTAGGTTTTGCCTACTTAACCAGTAACAATCCTCTTACCTTCTCCCATTGTACCAAAACTTTTTACAAAATGAAAGGGTATTCATATTTTTTTATCATTCAAATTACATTAGCAATTCTCTGACTTTCCCAATTTCTGGCTCATTGACCACCAAAAAGATTGTATCGCCTGCATTTAGGCGTGTATTACCTGATACCACTTCTGATTTTTTGGCATGAATTTGAGTCGTAATAAGAACATTTTTAGGAAGTGTCAAGTCTCTGACGTATTTTCCAGCAATTTTATCGGAAACCGTTAATTCAATCAACGTTGGTTCGATGACTTCTCTATCTTGTGGCACAGAAAGTTTAGCAAGTAAAGCTTCATAGATTGGCTCAGCTTTTAACAAATCCATTGCGATATATGCAACCAAAGTCACCACGGCAATCGTCATTAATTGACGGAAATCACCAACCATTTCAGTTACTAAAATCATTGCTGTCAGTGGCGCTTTTGAAAGCGCCACGAAATAGCCCGCCATTCTAAAACGACAAACAAGGACAAATAATGACTAGAATGCAAACCGAATTGTTCAAAAAATAGCCCAAAACCAAAGCCCAAAAGTGCTCCCAAAGTCAAAATCGGAAGAAAAATCCCACCAGGAAGTCCACTTGAGTAACTCAACATACTCCACACAAAGCGGATGATAAAGTATAGGCAAACAATCATAAGAGTCAGGTGACTTGTCGATAACGAAGTAATCAAGCCATTTCCGCCACCTAGCAATTGCGGATAGAAATAGCCGATTAGCAAGATTAAAATAGCAGCAAAGATACCATAAAAATGACTTGGAATGTGACACACTTTTCCTAGAAAGTCGTAGATGATAGTTGCCTTCAAAGTCGTTTTTTCATAAACATATCCCATAACGCCTAAAAAAGCACCCAGCAATAGTAAAATCCAATAGTGCTTCAATGGCAGTATCGCCAAATCTCCTGGCATATCAAGAACTGGCGTCAAACCAAAAATATTAAGCGAAATAAAATTAGCAACTAAACTGGCGACTAAAGCGGTAATCCAAACCAAACGTGAAAATTGATGATAGATTTCTTCGATAACAAAAAGCAAACCTGCAATCGGAGCATTAAAAGCTGCTGATAATCCTGCTGCCGCACCACTCGCAATCAAAACACGTTGCTCCATGCGTTCCGCTTTTAAATATTTGGCAACACCTTTTCCTGCCATGGCACCTAACTGAATACTTGGTCCTTCACGCCCAAGCATAAATCCCGTTGAAATCGCTAAGACACTACCGACAAATTTCTTCCAGAGAACAGACCACCAATCTGGGTGAAGCAATCCTTTCAATTCCCCTTCGACATGAGGAATCCCAGAACCTTTGATATCAGAATCGGATTTAATCAAAAAAACCAATGGCAAAAACAGTGAACAAAGTCATTCCCAAAATGAGAATTAAAAGACTTGGCTGTTCGTGTGACAATTTATAATAATTGACAACTTTGGCAGAAATGAAACCAATCAAAAGGCGAAATAAGCTAACCACGATACCTGACACGCAGCCAACCACAATCTCTCGCCAAACAAAACTGAGAATAGAGGAAAGCGAAAATTCATATTCTCGATGATAACTATCCATATAAAACTCCTTAATTTCTCAAATGCAACAAACTTTTTACGATGTTTGCGATTTTCCTGAAATGTTAGTCACTATTATTTTATCAAAACTAAGATAACTTTTCGAGATGCAAATCAAAAGAAGCTGAGCGCTTCGTCTCAACTTCCTAAAATCATTATTTACGATACATTTTAAATTGTAGATAGAGGTCATTATAAATTCCTAGCCATTTTTGTCCGAGGTTATCGTAAACTTCAAGGTTTTCAATGGTTCCTTCAGAAGGGTAAAAGGATTGGTCATTTTTAACGTTATCTGGTAATAATTCCTTGGCAGCGTCATTTGGTGTCGAATAACCAATGTATTCCGCATTTTGCGCAGCATTTTCAGGTCTCAACATGAAATTGATAAAAGCGTAAGCTTCATCGATATGTTTGACTGTTTTTGGAATAACCAAATTATCAAACCAAAGATTTGACCCCTCACTAGGCACGACATAATGCAGGTGTTCGTTAGAATCAAGCATTTCACTAGCTTCACCAGAGAAAGTCACTCCAATGGCAGCATCACCATTAATCATGTACCCTTTCATTTCATCGCCGACAATAGCTTTGATATTTGGAGTTAAATCGTCTAATTTCTGAGAAGCCGCATTTAACTCTGACAATGACTTGGTATTGAGACTATATCCTAACGTTCCAAGCCCAATCCCCATAACTTCACGAGCTCCGTCAACAAGCATGATGTCGTTGGCGTATTCCGAATTCCAGAGGTCTGACCAATGCTCTGGCGCATTTTCTACCATGGTGTCATTATACACAATACCCAATGTTCCCCAGAAATATGGGATAGAATAATCGTTGTTTTCATCAAAGCTTAGCCCAAGAAATTCGTCACCGATTTTTTCCAAGCCTGTGATTTTTGACTTATCTAACTTGATAAGAAGATTTTCTTTTCTCATCTTATCAATCATATAATCTGACGGCACAGCGATATCATAAGTCGTTCCACCTTGTTTTATCTTGGTGTACATCGATTCGTTGGAATCAAACGTTTCGTACTGAACTTCAATCCCTGTCTCATCCGTAAATTTTGTAATCAAATCAGGATCAATATAATCTCCCCAATTGTAAATAACCAGTTTATCCGATTGACTTGTTGAACTTGTCGTCTTTTGCATGTAAACAGAAACGCCAAACAAAACAAGTGTGACCGCAATCACGCCCAATACAAAAGGATATAATCTACGCATCACGATCCCCCTTATCTTGCGAAATAAAGTAATAACCAATTACAAGCAAAATACTAAAAAGAAAGACAATCGTTGAAAGAGCGTTAATTTCTAGAGAAATACCACGGCGTGCTCGTGAATAGATTTCGACAGATAGGGTTGAAAAATCATTACCTGTTACAAAAAAGGTTACTGCAAAATCATCCAATGAATAAGTAAACGCCATGAAGAAACCTGAAATAATTCCTGGCGTCAAATATGGTAACATGACTTCTTTTAACATTTGCCAAGGCGTTGCTCCTAAATCATAAGCAGCGTTAATCATGTCGTCATTCATTTCTTTCAAACGTGGCAAAACCATTAACACCACAATTGGAATAGAAAAAGCAATATGACTAAGCAAAACTGTCATAAAACCAAGATTGAAATGAAATAGCTCTGCTAAACGGGTAAAGAGAATCAGGAAACTTGCCCCAATCATCACATCAGGTGCCACCATAAGAATATTATTCATTGAAAGAATGGCGTGCTGATGTTTTTGGCGCGCTTGGTAGATGAAAATCGCACCAAATGTCCCAATAGCTGTTGCTAAAATGGAACTCAAAAACGCCAAAAAGAAAGTTTGAATGAGAATCAACATCAAACGACTATCCGCAAACATTTCCGAATAATGCTCTAAGGTAAAACCAGTAAAACCATTCATATCCCCGCCTTGATTAAAAGAATAAAAAATCAGATAACCAATCGGAATATATAGGGTGATGAAGACCAGCGTCAAATAAAGATTGGCAAATTTTTTCATTTTCTTCTCTCCTTAGTCACCCACATCGTAGCCACCATTGCCATGATTAAAATCATACCAATGGTTGAGCCCATCCCCCAATTCTGTGTTGTCAAGAAATGTTGCTCAATAGCTGTACCAAGAGTAATCACACGATTACCAGCAATCAAGCGTGTCAGCATGAACAAGCTCAAACTTGGGATAAATACTGACTGAACACCGCTTCTCACGCCGTTAAGCGATAAAGGAAAGACAACTTTGACAAAGGTCTGTAATTCGTTTGCCCCCAAATCTCGACTAGCATTGATAAGATTGCTATCAATGTCATCAAGCGCATTGAAAATCGGCAAAATCATAAACGGAATTTCAATATATGAGGCAACAAAAATAAAGGAAAAATCTGTGAACAGAATTTGCTTAGATCCAATACCAACAAAGCTCAAAAACGCATTGACACCACCTTGTTGCCCGAAAATTCCCATAAAAGCATAAGCTTTCAGCAAAAGGTTAATCCATGTCGGTAATACAACCAACATCAACAAAAGTTGCTTATGTTTCAAACGTGTCAAAAAATAAGCTGTTGGGTAAGAGATAAGCAAGGTCTCCAATGTGATAATGGCAGCATATAAAATCGAATTGAAGCTCATGCGAATGTAAGTCCCTGAACTAAAAAAGGTTTTATAATTATCAAGGGTAAAATGACCTTGAATGTCGAAAAAGGACTGCCAAAGAATCATAATCACAGGGGCGATGACAAAAAGAAGCAACCATAGCACATAAGGAATTGAGAAGAAACTAGAATTTTTCTTCATTTCGCTCCTCCTCAATCGCATGAATCAAGCCTTCTTCATGTTCTTCCATTTCGACATATTCTTCCAGACGGGCATCAAATTCTTCTTCTGTCTCGTTAAGGCGCATGATATGGATATCTTCAGGCGTAAAATCAAGCCCAATAACTTCGCCCTCAATCGCCTTACGAGTTGAATGGATCATCCATTCGTTTCCTAATTCGTCATGAGCGATAATCTCATAGTGAACACCACGGAAAAGCTGTGTATCAACTTTAACACGTAATTTTCCTTCTTCTGGCAAAGTGATTTGCAAATCTTCTGGACGAATAACCACTTCAACAGCTTCATTTGGACGCATTCCGCCATCAACGGCTTCAAAACGTTTGCCGTTGAACTCGACCAAATAATCTTCAATCATTGTTCCTGATAAAATATTTGATTCCCCAATGAAAGTCGCCACAAAGTGGTTAATTGGTTCATCGTAAATATCAACAGGTATTCCAGATTGCACGATTTCACCGTCATTCATGACAAAAATCCAATCTGACATAGCTAAGGCTTCTTCTTGGTCATGAGTGACAAAAACAAAGGTAATCCCTAAACGTTGTTGCAGCTCGCGCAGCTCATATTGCATTTCTGTCCGCAACTTCAAATCTAAGGCTGATAAAGGTTCGTCAAGTAAAACGACACGCGGTTCATTGATAATCGCACGCGCAATCGCCACACGTTGGCGTTGACCACCAGACAATTTCTGAATCGGACGTTTTTCAAAACCAGCCAAACGCACCATTTTAAGGGCTTCTTCCACACGACGTTCGATTTCTTTTTTATCAACTTTTTTTAATTTAAGAGGAAAAGCGACATTTTCAAAAACATTCATATGTGGGAAAAGCGCGTAATTTTGGAAAACGGTATGGACATCACGTTTATTAATAGGAACATCATTGATACGTTGACCGTCTAGATAAACATCTCCTGTCGTCGCATCTAAAAGCCCAGCAATGATATTCAAAATCGTTGATTTTCCTGACCCTGAAGCACCAAGTAGGGTATAAAACTTTCCTTCTTCAAGTTCAAAATTAATGTCCTTTAAAACAACAGTACCGTTATCTTCAAATACTTTTGATACGTTTTTAAACGCAATAATTGGATTAGTCAATTCTCATAAAACCTCCTTGGAACTTCTTTAACGTTTCTTTTCGCCGATAATTCGGACTTCACGCTCTAAACGAACGCCAGAATTTTGTTCAACTGTGTCAATGACATGAGCAATCAAGTCCTCATAGTCTTGTGCATTACCATCAGCCACATTTACCATAAAGCCAGCGTGTTTTTTACTAACTTCAACGCCACCAATACGGTGACCTCTTAAATTTGCTTCGCTAATTAATTGTCCAGCAAAATGTCCAACGGGACGTTTAAAAACAGAACCACATGACGGGTATTCTAGAGGTTGTTTTAACTCACGTAAATGAGTTAAACGTGCCATTTCTTGTTCGATTAAAACGTAATCACCTGGTTTTAAGGCGAATTTTGCTGAAATAACCACATCACCACTATCTTGAACAGCTGAATGACGATAGCCAAACTTCATATCACGAGCTTCAATTGTCTTGATTTCACCTTCTTTGGTAATCACTTGCGCTGATACCAAAATATGTGAAATTTCACCGCCATAAGCGCCTGCATTCATAAACACAGCGCCACCAACGCTACCAGGGATACCGCAAGCAAATTCAAAGCCTGTCAAGCTATGGAATTTAGCAATGCACGTCGTTTCAATTAAATTAGCTCCTGCTTCTGCTTCAATCACATAACCATTGACCATAACGGTGTTAAGTTTATCAAACATAATAACAAACCCACGAATACCACCATCACGCACGATGATATTACTAGCATTTCCTAGCACCATCCATGGAATATTATTTTTATTAGCAAATGTAACAATTCGTGCTAACTCGTAACGATTTTGCGGAAAAGCCAAATAATCCGCTGGGCCACCAACTTTTGTATAGGTGTACTTTTTTAGCGGTTCGTCAGCACGAATATCGATTCCTTTTAATTCTTCATTTAAAAATTCTAACATTTCTTCCAACTCTACAATTCTTTAATAAAATAGTGGGCGCGTGTTGTTAAAATCACTTGAACTCACTACTAAAAAATCGGCATAAAGCCGACCTTAATTATATCAAAAAAATCAGCTTTTGACGATAGTTAAACCAGAAGTTTTCGGACCTCTTGGACATTTAAATGCGCCAGATAAGATGAAATTGATTGTCCATTAAGTTGAAGTTGCGGAGCGATTTCCTCTAACGGTACCAAAACAAAAGCCCGTTCTGTCATGTAAGGGTGCGGAACGCTCAAATTTTCAGTAGCAATCATCTCATTACCATACAACAGAATGTCGATATCAATGGTACGAGGTCCCCAATGTTCATACCTAACACGCTTCAGCTCTTTTTCGATGTTTTGACAAGCAAGTAATAATTCTTGTGGCGTCAAATCTGTCTCGAGCTCACAACAACTATTCAAAAAATCATCTTGGTCTGTCTTTCCCCATGCTGCTGTCTCATAAAATGAAGAGACCGACGTCACAGAAGTCTGTGCTAATTGTTCTAAGCGTTCAAGCGCAGCCAGTAAATAAGCTTTTTTATCGCCGATATTGCTTCCTAAGCTCAAATAAACCTTTGTCATGCGCGCTCCCGTTCTAACTCAATACCAACCGCATCATAATGCCCATTGATTGGCGGATTTTCTTTAAAAATCTTAATGTTAATGGCTTGAACTGGAGGAAATTGTTCAAAAATATCTTGACAAATTGCTCCTGCCAAACGTTCAATTAAAGCGTAGCGTTCTTCTTCAACTTGTCTTTTTATCGTTTCAAAAACCAGTCCATAATGAACAGTATCTTCTAACACATCAGACTGTGATGCTTTTTGTAAATCGACAGACAAGGTGCAATCAACGACAAAAATCTGACCAAGCGTTTGTTCTTCAGCGAACGCCCCATGGTAGCCATAAAAACGGCAACCTTTTAAATGTATTTTATCCATATTAGTAATCAATCAGAAAAGAAGAATCCCTACCCAGTGGCAAAGATGACTTCTCTCCTACCCCTTTCAACTCAGTTGACTAATCACTTTAACAATGTCACGATTAACGTCAACGTTATGTACACGAACAATTTGGCAACCTTTTGCGACAGCCCAAGCTGATAAAGCAGCTGTTCCCATATCACGGTCGGCAGCTAACGTTCCCCCACCAAGCAAATAATCAACCGTACGTTTACGTGAAATTCCAAAAAGAACTGGATAACCGAGCTTGCAAACCGCATCTAATCCTTTTAGCAATTCGATATTTTGTGCCTCGTTTTTAGCAAAACCAAACCCTGGGTCAATCCAAATATTTTCAAGCGCAACGCCAGCGTCCAAAGCAGCTTGGGCGCGTTCTGTTAAAAAATCACAAACTTCTTTAGTGATATTATCGTATTTTTCTTCCTCTTGATTATGCATCAAAATGATAGGAACATTTTTCTCAGCTGCCAGCGCCAGCATTTTTCCGTCATAAAGACCAGCCCAAACGTCGTTTAAAATATCAGCACCTGCTCCCAAGGCAGCCCGTGCTGTTTCAGTTTTATATGTATCAATACTCACCAAAACATCAAAACGTTCTTTGAGCGCTCTGATAACAGGAACAACACGATTAATTTCTTCTTCTGCTTCAACGAAAGTATAGCCTGGACGAGTTGATTCACCACCAACATCAATAATCTTAGCTCCTGCTGCAATCATTTTTTCAGCCTGAGCAAGAGCATTCTCAACAGAAGTGTAAGAACCGCCGTCAGAAAAAGAATCTGGGGTCACATTAAGTATCCCCATGATACAAGCTGTTCCGTCAATCTCGTGTTTTCCAATTTTCATCATGTCTCCCCTTATATGCTAACGTGTCAGTAAGGTCTTATTTTCCTAAAATCAGTGATAAAATTTCATTTCGTTCTTCACGATTTTCTTTGAAAAGACCTTTTGCAACAGTTGTTATGGTTTTGCTACCAGGTTTCTTGATACCACGCATTGTCATACACATATGCTCTGCTTCAAGCATGACAAAAACGCCCTTAGGATGCAAAGCTTCTTCAAGTGCAGTAGCAACTTGGTCAGTCAAACGTTCTTGTAATTGCGGACGTTTACTAGCCACTTCAACGGCACGCGCTAACTTACTCAAACCAGTCACACGACCGTCACTTGGCAAATAAGCAACATGAGCTTTCCCATAAAAGGGAACCAAATGATGTTCACACATTGAATAAAATGGGATATCTTTAACTAAAACTACTTCATCATGATTTTCTGTAAAAACAGCTGTAAATTGATCTTTTGGGTCTTCATTTAAGCCTGAAAACATCTCTTGGTACATTTTAGCAACACGTTTTGGGGTATCTAATAACCCTTCACGCTCAGGATTTTCTCCCAAGGCTTCTAAAAGTTGGTAAACTGCTGCTTCGAGTTTTTCTTGATTTGCCATTATCTCTTCCAATCTTTTTTATTTTTTCTATTATAGCTTAATTTTGCTGTCTTGACAAAAGCACAGGACGTACTTGTGATATGAAATAGAGCGACCCCGTGATAAGGTAAAAATCATCTTTACTGTCACTATCAATTTGCTTAACCCAGTCCTTCCAAGCTGGAACTTTATGATACTGTTCTGGATAATTTTCCAAAGCAAGTGAATTGTGATACTCAAACGTCGTTACATCAACATCCGCTAGCTGACTAAGCAATGCTAACATCGAGTTAATCGGCTTTGTATCAATAGCTGCAAATAAAATGTGCAAATTCTTGTCCTTGTACGCCTGCATGACATTAACGAGAGCTTGAACGCTTTCATTATTGTGTGCGCCGTCAATCATCACATTTGGAAACATAAGCTCTGTTCGCCCAACCCAATGTGTCTGTGCCAAACCATATTTGATAATTTTTTTGGTGACTTTTGGATACGTTTTACTTAATAGCAGCGCAGCCGTAATAGCAAGGCTAGCATTGCTAATCTGATGTTTACCTAGCATTGCTAAACGAATATCCTCGAGGTTTTCTTGTCCTTGATAATCAAAGCCATTTTCAGTTTCATTAACCGAAAAATCCTTTTTAAATTCATACGTTTGGCTGCCACAAGCTTGCGCTTTTTTGAAGAAAACTTGACGAACATCATCACGTTCTGTGGCAAAAATGAATGGAACATGTTCTTTCAGGACACCTGCTTTTTGCTCAGCAATTTCTGCATAAGTCTGCCCTAAAACATTCTGGTGATCTAAACCGATTGAAGGACAAATAACCGCTAAAGCTTTAAAAACATTTGTTGAATCATAAAGCCCACCCATACCTGCCTCGATAAAAGCAATATCAACAGGGTACATATGCCCAAAATATTCAAACATCAAGACCGTGATAACTTCAAATTCTGTCGCAGGTTCTAAAGTCGTTTCAAGCGGCAAACGTTCCACTACTGGACGAACACGCTCAACCAAGTCAAGAAAATCAGTCTCTGAAATCATGTGACCGTTTAAACTAATACGTTCACGAAAATCAACAATGTAAGGAGAGGTAAATGTCCCAACCTCATAACCAGCTAGTGAAAAAATATGTTGTAGATAGCTAGTCACCGACCCCTTACCATTCGTTCCGACAACATGGACAGCTGATAGCTTTTCCTGAGGATTGCCAAGTTCTTCCAACATCCAAGCCATCCGTTCCAAACCAGGCTTAATTCCAAATTTTAACTTGCCATGAATCCAATCTAAAGCTTCTTGATAATTCATTAGTGAATTTCCCAATATGACCAAAAATACTCATAAAAAAAGAAAAGTAAAATCGTCATTTCCGAACAAAATCTTTTCATAATGAATTTTTAGTCTATGTTTTATCCTTTCTGTCTTGACTTTACAATAACACTTCTATTATAGCACAAGAAATCACTAAAAAAGCTTGATAATCAGACTTTCTTCAAAGAAAGTTTCTGAATGTAGCCAAACTTGAAGCAACCAACAAGCTCATCAAGGATATTAAACGAAACGCTTTTGGTTACAGGAACTTTGGCAACTTTAAAAAATGCATTTACCTCGCTTTGAACAGCAAAAAAGCGAGAACATCGTTTGTTCTCGCTAGAGCTTAACTTTGCCACCCACTACAGTTGACAAAGAGCCCTTAAAATCAATTAGTCAATCTGCTTTCGTGGAATTTCCAAGTTTTCTTCCCACTTTAGATGAGGTTATTGCTTCTTCACTTACTCTTTGTAATTCATCCATATTCTTCACCCAAACCAAGACATGAATCCTCCGTACTTACTACCATATCAGGTCAAAATAAGGTCTATCTATTATATTCTTCCACAGTAAAATGAGGGTGGGCAATTTGAGAAACCAACTCATCATAATTTTCAATAAGTTGTTGGAAATTAGCATCAATATAACCAAGATAGATAATTTCTTGAATATCTTCTCTATTAAAGAAAGCCATTTCTCGGCTAACTAAACCAAGAGGCAGAGGTACTGCTCCAAAGTCAAAATAACCTTGCTGTCCATTTTTTTCTGTAATAGGGAAAAGAGTCGTAATCATTAAGTTTTGTTCACCACCATTAGCTTTAACGACCGTGCCAATTGGTAAATGTTGTCTTTTTGTCATCTTAATTCTCCTCTAAATATTGCTTAGCTTCTCGAACATAAAAGAGTTCTGGGTTTTCGGTAGCTATTGTTTGAAAAATAGATTTTGCTTTATTTTTATTTCCTTGTAACAGTTCATTTTGTGCTCGAAAGTAAAGTATTTGAATACGACCAAAATTACTTTCAAAATGATTCTCATCAAAATAGTTATCAGTAATATTTTTTGATAGTTTTTCAATTCCGTTAAGCATTTTTATTCGGTTGCTAATAATCAGTCTAGATTTTTCCTTTTTAACAACGACTTCATTTATTTTATTTTTAAAACTAGAGGCATCAATGTCTCCAGTTTGAAAATACTGATTAAGTGACTGTAAGAAATGCCATTGTACTTTTTGTAAACCTTGTAGCCTTTCTACATCTAGTTCTCGTAAAACTTTATCTGATTCAGAAAAATCACCTAGGGAGTGATATGATAGGGATTTTCCTAAAAAATAATTAGCTTTATCTAACATAGTTTTAGAACCGTTTTTATAAGAACTACTTACTTCCATAATTTCCAGAAATTTAATTGGTAATAATTCATAAGTTAAAATCCTATTTATTCCCATTTGAATAAGAAAATTTGAAATGATATAAAAAGCCATAACTACTACAGTCAAACAGATAAAAAATATTAATAAATAAGTTGTATTTGTGATAATAGCTCTTATAAAAACTACCGCAAAAACAACGCCATAAAAATAATAGAACTTCTTTATGTTTCTCTGTAATCCAACGATTTTTTCCCTATCACATTTTACAATATAGTCTATAAAATTATTAAACATTTTTACTCCTAAATTAGAAACCTAACGCCATCAATGCTGAACCAACTTCAATTATACCTGTAGCAACAGTACCGATAGCACCTGCTACAGCACCAATTGGTATCATTACAAAACCTACTGCTACCGCAACTGTCACACCAGTAATCACGGGATGTGCAGTAGCAAAAGCTGTTACGTTATCTATAATATTCCCATTTTTCTGTAATAGGGAAAAGAGTCGTAATCATTAAGTTTTGTTCACCACCATTAGCTTTAACGACCGTGCCAATTGGTAAATGTTGTCTTTTTGTCATCTTAATTCTCCTCTAAATATTGCTTAGCTTCTCGAACATAAAAGAGTTCTGGGTTTTCGGTAGCTATTGTTTGGAACAATTCTTTTGCCTTTTCTGGGTTCCCTAAATTGATTTCATTTAGTGCTAAATAATAATTCGTACTAATTGATTCCAAGTGAGTTTTGGGAATACTTTTTTCAAAGTAATCTGTTGGTTTTCCTTGCTTTATCGCTTGGATTGCCTCCAAAAGAGCAACATAGTCATCAGGTAAATTCTTACTCATCATTTGAAAATCACCTAGTTGAAGATAACTTAAATATATATAATAATTTCCCGTATTTTGATAGCCTATTCGATGCTGTCTTGTGATTTTTTTATAGTCAATAAGCTCTAACACTTTAAGAGCTTCCTGAAATTGACCTCTAAAGAATAAAACTTGCCCTCTAATAAATTTATCTGTCTGAATAAACTCATTGAGCTGCATTCTATTAAGTGCAAAACTAGCCCTTATACTAGCAATCTCAAGATACTTTCCCAAATTGATCTCTTCAAATAGAAGTTGCTGAAGAACCCTCTGATATATTCCTCTACTTTTAAAAAATATAATGACTATCATTAAGTCAAAAATAATCACTAAAATATAAAAAATTGACGGTAATTCTTTTTTTGAAAAAAATAAAACTAGAAACACGAGTAAAACTAGTATAAAAAACAAAACAAGCTGTATATTATCACAGAATTTTACTATTTTTTTACTATCTTTTTTCATTAAAAAATCTATGAATCTTTTCTCCATTACGCATCCCCATTATTATCTTTATCACTAAACAAAGCGATTACTCCGATAGCAATGCCAGCTATTGCAACACCTGGCGAACTAAGAACTACACCAACTATCAATGCAGAAGCTACCGCTACACCAACTGCTGTTCCAGTTATTACTTCTCCCGGATGCTCCCACATAAATTGTCCAAAAGTTTTGTTCACCACCATTAGCTTTAACGACCGTGCCAATTGGTAAATGTTGTCTTTTTGTCATCTTAATTCTCCTCTAAATATTGCTTAGCTTCTCGAACATAAAAAAGTTCTGGGTTTTCGGTAGCTATTGTTTGAAAAATAGATTTTGCTTTATTTTTATTTCCTTGTAACAGTTCATTTTGTGCTCTATAATACGTGAATATTATTTTTTCTAAGTGATTAGTAGCATCTGCGGAATCAAAATAATAATTACTTACCTTCTTATCAAGAATATCATCAATAGCTTTTATTGATTTTATTCGCTTACCATACAAAGTTTTGTCAATCTTTTCTTGTTTTTCCATTTGCTGTAAGGGGAGGAGAAATTCATTAATATTGTAAGAAGAGCCTTGAGAAACAGTAGCTAAGAAACTTAAATAATAGTGTATGGAGAAAAGTTGTTTTTTTTGAAATTCATTAAATCTTTCAGGCTCTAGCTCTTTCAATAATTCTAAACCTTCATCAAATTCTCCTTCTACTATCAAAGCATAAGATTTGTTCAAATGATGAATATTTTTTAATGCAGAATGAGTGGAACCCATATTACCTTGAGTATATGGCGAAGTCTGTTCTAATGCTTTTAAATATTTATCAGGAAAACATTTATCCGTTAGAATCATATTAGTTCCTTTTGTAATGGCATTATCCACAAAAGAGTAACCAATAAATATTGCTAATATAATCAATGTTAGAATAACCATAATAAATTTATGATTATTTGTTACAGTAATAACAGCCAAAATAATATAGCATAATAGGCTAAAAATAAATAGCAATTTCACTCTAAACCTATAGTTCTGAATAGCTTCTCCATCAAGTTGTGATACTTTTTCCGATATATTATTCAACATAATCCTTTTCCCTCTTTACTCTATAGCCAAACCAGTGAATAAGCCGACTATTGCAGATCCGATTTCAGTCAATGCAGATATAGCAACAGAACCTACACCATAAACGCCAGTTAAAATAGATGTTATAGGAGTAGTAACCAATACTATTCCTCCAGCCACTACACCGACTACTACTCCTGTTGCTAAGGGATGTACTTTTGCCCATTCCACGACATCATCAACTAAATAGTCAGCTTGTGACATATGCGTAGTATCCGTTGTACGCAGGTATTTTCCTTGTTCATAGGTGCCTGTTAATGTGTAATCTTCTGCCACACTCGGTTTAAT
>CAKPVT010000013.1 GCA_934196125.1 uncultured Streptococcus sp.
TAGCTATATACAACGGAATATACACCGGGGCGACTAGTATCTACTGTTCCCGATACTGCGATTTTAGAAAAGTCTAGTGGATTCCCTTCATGGTCTAGTGCCGAATCAAAATTATCTATAGGATTCCAGTTATCTCCCGCATATATTGTCGAATTATGAGCGGTTATAGTAGCTTTACTCAAAATATAAGGTTGAGTGTAAGTTCCCGAAAATGAAGTATTACCATCTTGAATGTTCCAAGTAGATGACAATCCCCCTCTTTCTGAAACTTGATTCCCTCCAGACCACTCCATTTTTCCTGAATTATAAACACCTGTCCATGTATCATTATTCTGAGGTGAAAGTGAAACTAAACCATTATAACTCTTTATTGGTGATTCTATCGAAATAGAATAAGGTTTTCTATTATGAACATATACCTCTGGCAAAACAACAAGTTGTCCAGATGCAGAAATTGTAGCTGTAAGCTGAGCTAAAGAACTGATATCAGAAATTTGATTATCACTTAAATATAGACCAGTCAAACTTGTCAGATTTTGAAGAGGGGTGATATCAGAAATTTGATTGCCACTTAAATATAGATAAGTCAAACTTGTCAGATTTTGAAGAGGGGTGATATCAGAAATTTGATTACGACTTAAAGCTAGACTAGTCAAACTTGTCAGATTTTGAAGAAGGGTAATATCAGAAATTTGATTGAAACCTAAATCTAGACCAGTCAAACTTGTCAGATTTTGAAGAGGGGTAATATCAGAAATTTGATTGAAACATAAATTTAGACCAGTCAAACTTGTCAGATTTTGAAGAAGGGTAATATCAGAAATTTGATTGAAACTTAAATCTAGACCAGTCAAACTTGTCAGATTTTGAAGAGGGGTAATATCAGAAATTTGATTATTACTTAAACCTAGACGAGTCAAACTTGTCAGATTTTGAAGAGGGGTAATATCAGAAATTTGATTATCAATTAAACCTAGACTAGTCAAACTTGTCAGATTTTGAAGAGGGGTGATATCAGAAATTTGATTATCACTTAAATATAGACCAGTCAAACTTGTCAGATTTTGAAGAGGGGTGATATCAGAAATTTGACTACCATATAACCGTATGTCCGTTACATTGCTAGCATACTCCAAGCCTGTTATGTTAGAAATACCTTTTTCGTTAATGTCCAATCTTTTAAGACTCAACATATCCTTCTTAGTTATATTTGGTACACTAATACCTAGCTTTTCAGATACAGCGGTTTGAAGTTTCTTATCAGGCATCCAAGTGTCAATAGGCTCTAAACTTTCCTTGCTACTAACGTCTGTTGCACTATCAGATTCAGCCTCTTTCATTTGACCATCGTCATCAAGTTTACTTTTATCTGACATTTCACCGCCATGAGTCGGCCCTGCTCCCTCAATATTCTCAGTTTGTGTTTGGCTATTGCCTTGTGTTGTTGAATCTTGACCAATATTTTCAGAAGCTTCAGGCGAGTCTATAGAAACAGATTTATTTGAATCTGTTGTTTTTTGAACTTGTTGCGGTGATGTGTCTTGTTCTTGTGCAACGGCTGTCAATGGAGCTAATACCGTATGCGACAGTAACAGTGTCACCACAAATGCAGATGAAAATTTTGAAGACATCTAATTTTTTCCCTTCATATTAATATATACATTATAATACATCATAAAATGCATTATAATTATATTATACCCCCCCCGAAAAGTCAAGTATATCAACCTTTTTTTCATAAATAAACGTTTTTTTGTCATAAATAACAGCTTTTTTATATGTGGTCGATAAAGAGAGCAGCGTCTTCAATGATGCCATTCTCAATTCATGAGAATAGCGTCAGCAAGATTGAGCTCCAAACTCAACTGATTGGTGTTATACTCTTTATACATCGTCATGACTTTCTAGTTGTTTTTTTATGATATAAACCATGACATCGAAAAACGAGTAGCTCCAACTGCGGAAATACTCGTTTTTTTGTATGCTGAAGCTAGTTTTTGCCCAGCCTCTAGAGCTTAACTTTGCCACCCACTAAAGTTGACAAAGAGCCAATAAACCTTATTAATTTCCAGTAAATTTTCCAATAATCGATTGCCATTTATCCAAAGATAAAATCGCAAATGGATTTTTGCCTTCACCAATGATGCCATAGCCAATCATCAAACCAATTGCCAAAAATAAACAACACAAAAGAGCAATTACCAGAATTAAAACGAGTTGTTTGGTTACATATTTCCAGCCACTTGTCATTTTTAAGCCTCACTTACGCGTTTAATATTTGCACCGAGTTTAGCCAATTTTTCATGGAATTTATAATACCCACGGTCAAGGTGAACCAATTTTCCGACAGTCGTTGTTCCTTTAGCAACCATTCCTGTCAAAATCAGAGCTGCACTCGCACGAAGGTCCATTGACATCACAGGTGCTCCTTGGAGTTCTTTACCACCGTGAATCATAGCCGTATCTCGCAAAATTTCCGATTGCAAGCCCATACGGCGCATTTCTTCCAAATGTTGGAAACGATTCTCAAAAACAGTTTCAATCATCGTTGATTCGCCATCTACGACTGCCATCAAGGCTGTAAACTGTGCTTGCATATCCGTTGGAAAACCAGGGTGTGGAAGTGTTTTAACCGTTACAGGTCGCAATGTTGACGTATCAGCAATCACACGAATACCATCTTCCTCATCAACAACAGTAACCCCCATTTCAATCAATTTTGAAATCAATGGACGGTTATGTTCCCAGATAGCATCTTTGATAAGAACATTTCCTGATGTTATGGCTGCTGCCACCATAAAAGTACCAGCCTCAATACGGTCTTGAACCACATCATGTTCTGCCCCATGAAGGCTATCCACACCAGTAATAGTCAAAGTTTCTGTACCAGCACCTCTAACATTAGCTCCCATTTTATTGAGTAGCATTGCCAAATCAACGATTTCTGGCTCACGTGCCACATTTTCAATAATCGTAACACCATCTGCTAAAGTCGCCGCCATCATCAAGTTTTGCGTTGCCCCAACAGACGGAAAATCCATGTAGATAGTTGTCCCTTTGAGCTTACCATCAACAGTTGCCGTAATATCACCACCAGATTGCGTAATCTTAGCTCCCATTGCCTCCAAACCTTTAAGGTGAAGGTCAATTGGGCGGCTACCAATCGTGCAACCACCAGGCATTGAAACCTTAGCGTGTCCATTACGTGCTAAAATTGGTCCTAAAACAACGATTGAAGCACGCATCTTACTAACATACTCGTAAGGAGCAATATCCAAAATATCACCAGAAGCATCCACTTCGATTTTATTGTTAGCTTCGTCAAAATCAACTTGAATATTCAACCCACGGACAACATTATTCATCGTAAAAACATCTGAAAGGATTGGAACATTGGTTAAAATTGTCTTTCCTTCCTCAGGTAAAATTGTTGCAGCCAAGAGTGGAAGAACAGCATTTTTAGCTCCTTCAATCACTACTTCTCCTTGCAAACATGTATTACCACCTTCAATAATAATTTTATCCAAAATGAACTCCATTCTTATATTATAATACCTAAAATTATATCATAGTTTACAAATTATTGCTTTTATTGAAAAACCAAGAAAAGAGTTTGACTCATTGTAATGATTTCTAGGAAAAAATGACTGACGAGATAACCAATAGCAATGCTTAAAAACAAGATAAATACTTTTAGTCGTCCAACGTTTTCCGCTGAATTTTTAATGATTTTAGACCAATCAAACAACTGACGAAGCAATTGATGTGTCATCGCAATGAACATCAAATGACACAAAATGGTCACAGTACTATTTAAAATTTCCATAACCTTATTATAGCAAATTTTGCTTCTCACAACAAAAAAAGCCAGCAAAGCTGACTTTTTAGGATTATTTATTACCAACACTGATACGGTTCAAAGCACGACGAAGCGCAACTTGTGCACGGCGTACTTCGTCAATATCGTGAGTACTTTGAGCTTGTTCCAATTTGCGTTCTGCGCGAATCTTAGCACGTTCTGCACGGCTAACATCAATATCGCGTTCACGTTCTGCAGAGTCTGCAACAATTGTCACAAGATTGTCTTTCACTTCAATAATACCACCGTTGATAGCCACCCAATCCACGTGATTATCATCATCAATACGACGAATTTTCATTTCGTGGACAGTAAGCGGAGAAATGAGGTTAATGTGTTCTGGCAAAATCCCCATTTCACCATCTGGTGTTTTTACTGAAATAAAATTAGCGTGGTGATCATAGCGGATACCATCTGGTGTTACTACCTGAACAGTCATATATGTCATGGTATCACCTCATTAGTAATTCATTTTCTTAGCTTTTTCAACTACATCCTCGATTGGACCTACGTTACGGAAAGCATCTTCTGGAAGATCATCGTATTTACCTTCCAAAATTTCTTTGAAGCCACGAACAGTTTCAGCAACTGGTACATATGAACCAGGCATACCTGTAAATTGTTCAGCAACGTTGAAGTTTTGTGACAAGAAGAATTGGATACGACGTGCACGTCCAACCAATGTTTTTTCATCGTCAGACAATTCATCCATACCAAGGATTGCAATGATATCTTGCAATTCACGGTAACGTTGAAGGACACGTTGTACTTCTGTTGCCACTTCATAGTGTTCTTGACCAACAATTTCTGGTGCAAGGGCACGTGAGCTTGAAGCAAGAGGGTCAACGGCTGGGTAGATCCCCATTTGAGTCAACTTACGTTCAAGGTTAGTTGTTGAATCCAAGTGAGCGAATGCTGTTGCTGGCGCTGGGTCAGTGTAGTCATCGGCTGGTACATAGATGGCTTGGATTGATGTAACAGAACCTTTTTTAGTTGATGTGATACGTTCTTGCAATTGACCCATTTCAGTTGCCAATGTAGGTTGGTAACCAACGGCTGACGGCATACGACCAAGAAGGGCTGATACTTCAGAACCTGCTTGAGTGAAACGGAAGATGTTATCAATGAAGAGAAGCACGTCTTGTCCTTCAACATCACGGAAATATTCAGCGATAGTCAAACCAGTAAGGGCAACACGCATACGTGCTCCAGGTGGTTCATTCATTTGACCAAAGACCATGGCTGTTTTTTCGATAACGCCAGATTCTTTCATTTCCCAGTAAAGGTCATTACCTTCACGTGTACGTTCCCCAACTCCAGTAAATACTGAAATACCACCGTGTTCTTGGGCAATGTTATGAATCAATTCTTGGATAAGAACGGTTTTACCAACACCGGCACCACCGAAAAGTCCAACTTTACCACCTTTTAGGTAAGGGGCAAGAAGGTCAATAACTTTGATACCTGTTTCAAGGATTTCTGATGATGTTGATAATTCATCAAAAGCTGGTGCTTTTTTGTGGATTGGTTCACGTGGTGCGTCTTCAGCAAATGGTTCATCAAGGTCAATAGTATCCCCAAGAACATTGAACACACGACCCAAAGTTTCTTTACCAACTGGCACACTAATCGCACGACCAGTATCAAAAACTTCTAATCCACGTGTAAGCCCATCAGTTGATTCCATAGCGATAGTACGTACAAGACCGTCACCAAGTTCAAGAGCAACTTCGAGAACGATTTTTTGAGATTTATCGCCATCTTTATAAACAATCAATGCATTATTAATCTCAGGTAATTTTTCCCCAGCTGCAAACGCAACGTCAACAACTGGACCAACAACCTGAGCAATTTTGCCTGAGCTCATGTTTTTCTCCTTTTAGATTTTTTAGGAATTCAATCCTGTTTTCGTGAGCGAATTAAATACTCACTTTTATTCTAGTGCGTTAGCACCTGCTACAATTTCAATAATTTCATTTGTGATGGTTGCTTGACGAGCACGGTTATATTGTGTCGTTAAGTCAGCGATAATGTTTTTAGCATTATCAGTCGCTGTCTGCATAGCTGTCATACCAGCTGCATGTTCAGCGGTTTTCGCATCAACAATGGCACCATAAATGAGACTTTCAGTATATTGTGGTAAGAGTTGTTCCAAAATCAATTCACGACTTGGTTCTAACTCAAAACCAGTTGTCCCTTCTTCTGCCGCTTCATCAGCATCTAATTCTGCAATTGGAAGCATTTGTTGGACACGAACTTGACTTGTCAAGCTGTTCACATGGTGATTGTAACATACATATAATTCATCAAACAATTCGTTTTTATACATTTCAACAGATTTTGAAATGATATTGCTGACTTGTTCAAATGATGGCTGATCTTCCAAACCACGCAATTCAAATACAACATTCATACCACGTGCTTTAAAGAAATCTGCTCCGATACCACCGATGGTAATAATAGCATAATTATCATCTTCAGCATGATATTCTTGAATAAGATCCATCATAGCTTTCAAGATTTTAGAATTATACCCACCAACAAGTCCTTTATCAGATGTAATCACAATGTAACCTGTCTTTTTAACTGGACGTGCGGCTAACATTGGATTTTTTGAACCATTAATAAGTTCTGATTTCAATAAATCCGTAGTAATTTGGCGAATTTTTGAAGCGTAGATTTGGAAATCTTGTGCTGCTTGCTCAGATTTAGTCAATTTTGCAGCTGATACCATTTGCATGGCACCAGTGATATGACTTGTTTTCTGAGTTGAAATAATTTTCCCTTTGATTTCACTAAGAGAGCCTGCCATATGCTACCTCCCTCTTATTTGAATTCTGACTGTTCTTTAAAAGCTTTAATAGCTGCATCTAAGACAGATTCTTCTGGTAAATCTTTGGTTGTACGGATAGTTTCAAAGATTGATTCGTAATGTGCATCAAAGTAATCATACAAAGCTTCTTCAAATGCTAAAATGTCATTAACTGGCACATCATCCAAGAAACCATGAGTAAGTGCATAAAGAATCACAACTTGTTTTTCAACAGGAAGTGGTTTGTGAACAGGTTGTTTAAGCACTTCAACTGTACGACGTCCACGATTAAGTTTAGCTTGTGTTGCGGCATCCAAATCAGAACCGAATTGTGTAAAGGCTTCAAGTTCACGGTAAGAAGCCAAGTCAAGACGAAGGGTACCAGCAACTTTCTTCATTGCTTTGATTTGTGCTGAACCACCAACACGTGATACTGAAGAACCGGCATCAATCGCAGGACGAATACCTGAGTTGAAAAGATTTTCTTGCAAGAAGATTTGTCCGTCAGTGATAGAAATCACGTTTGTTGCGATATAAGCTGAAATATCACCAGCTTGTGTTTCAATAAATGGAAGAGCTGTGATAGAACCACCACCAAGTGCATCAGAAACTTTAGCTGAACGTTCAAGTAAGCGGCTGTGAAGATAGAAAACATCACCTGGGTAAGCTTCACGTCCTGGTGGACGACGAAGAAGAAGTGATAGTTCACGATAAGCTACCGCTTGTTTTGATAAATCATCATAAACAATCAAAACGTGTTTTCCGTTATACATAAATTCTTCTGCCATTGCCACACCAGCATAAGGAGCGATGTAAAGTAATGGAGAAGGTTGTGAAGCTGAAGCTGTCACAACGATTGTATAATCAAGAGCACCGTACTTACGAAGTGTTTCAACTTGTGTACGAACAGTTGATTCTTTTTGACCAATAGCAACATAGATACAAATCATATCTTGTCCTTTTTGGTTCAAAATTGCATCAATCGCAACAGATGTTTTACCTGTTTGACGGTCACCGATGATTAACTCACGTTGACCACGTCCAATTGGAACCAAAGCATCAATCGCTTTAAGACCAGTTTGGAGTGGTTCAGAAACTGATTTACGTTGCATAACGCCTGGTGCAGGTGTTTCAACTGGACGAGTTGCAGTTGTCTTGATATCTCCAAGACCATCCACTGGTTGACCAAGTGGGTTTACGACACGACCAATAAGAGCTTCACCTACTGGCACTTCCATGATTTTACCAGTACGTTTAACTTCATCACCTTCACGAATTGTAGAAAAATCTCCAAGAATAATGATACCAACGTCATTAGACTCAAGGTTTTGAGCCATACCGAAGGCACCATTTGAAAATTCGAGAAGTTCTCCACTCATGGCATTATCAAGTCCACGAGCACGGGCAATACCATCACCGATATAAGTGACTACACCAGTTTCTGTGACGTCAAAATTTGGCTGGAAGTTTTCAATTTGCTTTTTAATTAAAGCGCTAATTTCTTGTGCATTAATTGCCAAAAGTCACACCACTTTCTATTTCAAATTCATTTTAAATGTTTGTAATTGACGACGAATGCTTGTGTCGATTACTTTATTGTTAACATTAATGATAAATCCACCGAGGATTGATTCGTCAATGTTTTCAACGAGTATTCCAGCTTTAACACCGAATTTTTCAGCAACCAAAGCTAGAATACGTTCTTTTTGTTCATCTGTTAAAGCTACTGCCGTTATCACAACAATGTCGTGTTGATTAGTTGCAATAACAAAATCTTTTTGAACACCTTCTAAAATATCTTTTAGGAACGCTTCTCGTTCGTTTTGTAAAATTACCTCAAGAAAATTGTTCATATATACTGAACTAGACTCTTGAAGTAACCTAACAAGTTTTACTTTTTCATCACGTGAAACAACTAAACTTGACAAAAAGTTAGTTAAGTTTGTCTCTTCAAAAACAGACAACAAAGCTTCTGTTTCTGATTGGAGTTCAGCTAAACTGTCTTTTTCAATAGCAATTTCTACGAGACTTTTCGCATATTGCTCAACAAGAGCTTGTGTCTTTTTATCCATTAGGCATCTCCTAGCTTGTCAAGATAGCTATCAATGAGATTGCTTTGAGCTTCTTTGTCAAGGTTAGTTGTCATGATTTTTTCTGCTAAAAGAACAGTCAAATCAGCAACATCACTCTTAACACTTGAAAGAGCTTCTGCTTTACTTTGTTCAATATCTTGATTAGCTTTAGCTTTCAAGCGGCTTGCTTCTTCGCGTGCTTCTGCAACGATTTTAGCCTCTTGATTTTTACCTGTTTCTTTGGCATCATCAATAATTTGTGTTGCCTCTGTACGAGCGCCAGCTAACTCTTCTTGGCGTTTAGCAGCTAATGCTTCTGCTTTTTCACGAGCAGCTTCTGCGCCATCAATATCGTTAGAGATTTTTTCTTCACGAGTTTTGAAAACTCCTGTTAATTGTTCCCAAGCAAAAATTTTAATGAGAACAAGCAAGAGAAGAAAAGAGCCAGTTACGATAATAATGTTACCAAGACTTGTACTATTGATAAGAGTTGACATAATATACTTTCTCCTTTCTTATTATTCTTCTTCGTGATTTACTTTTTTACCAACATAAGTTGATGACAACATTACAAATACGTAAGCTTGGATTGCTGAGATAAAAATTGAGAACCCTGTCCAAAGCATATTTAAAATAAATGCAAATGGTACAGCTACGATATTGTAGTGTGCAAATTGCACAAGCAAGCTCAACACAATTTCACCCGCAAAAATATTACCATACAAACGTAATGTTAATGAGATAACATTGGTAAATTCTTCGAGAATGTTCATCGGCAACATTGCTGGTGTTGGAGATAAATATTCTTTTAGGTATTCTTTGATACCATTCTTACGAATACCTTCAACATGGACAACAACAGCAATCAGCAATGCTAATCCAAAGTTGTAGGCAGCGTTTGAAGTTGGAGATGACCAAAGGTTATAGTCACCGACTTCAAGTTTTGTAAGTAAACCTATGTTATTGGCAATCAATAAGAAAAAGAACAATCCAAAGAAGAGGAGACTGTAATTGCTAGTATAACGTCCAAGATTAGGTCTAATGATTCCTTGAACGAACTCATATACCCACTCTAAAACATTTTGTTTTCCTTTTGGTTTTAGTTGCATATTGCGGCTGAACCAAAAAATAAGAACAAAGGCTACTAGCACCGTCAAGAGAGACATCGCGAGAATGGTCAAGTCGAACTCAATACCAAAGAATTGCGCTGTTGGATTTACAGATGTTTCCAACTCTACCCCTCCTTCTTTTTATAGATTCTTTGTTAGGTTTAACCAACGAAGAATGTTGATGCAAGAAGAACGAAGAAAGTACCTTCAATAAAGGCTACCCCCATGATCATAAGGGTTTGCAATTTGCTGTACATTTCTGGTTGACGTGCAGCAGATTTAGCGATATTGGCAACGAGGATACCTTCACCAAGACTAACCCCTAGTACGCCGATACCAAGCGCTAAGATTTTTAAATTCAACATGATATGAATCTCCTTTTAAAATTTTTTACCTCGTTATTTTAGTCCTATTTTAGGAAATTGTCAATGAAATCGCATTTTTTGGAAACGTTTTCTATTTCATTCTTAACCTTTTTTAGTTTTTTCAAGTCATAACCACCCGTGAAAACGGGTGGCTTGTACACCCTTACAAGAACTCTAAGTTCTTTTTATTTTTGCCGCTTGATGTGAACAATAAAGCGTATCATCACTCTCCACAATCCATAACTTTTAGGAACTCCACTATTGCGTTGAATTCTAAAGTCTCTTGTCTTGATAAAAGAATTATCATTTTTGACAATTACATACAATGTGCTCCAAAAAGAACAGACTATCGATTGTTAATTTCCCACTAAACCAAAATTATTAAATCCTGAGAATTGACTGTCTGTCCCTTCATAAAAGTCAATCCATTTCCACAAACTATAGTCAAAATAATTGCCATATTAGCTATGATAATGAACGATAACTGTATTTTTCATAGGTTCGCACTCAATTTCTATTCCTCTGAATTAAGCTCATCGACTTCCTGTGTGAATTTTTGGGCAATAGTTTCCAAAGCTAAAGCTTCTTGATTCCAAACGAGTGCATCATCTGAAATTTCCTCTGTATTAGCAAAAAATGTGATGTGATTTTTGAGATTACGGAGTTTAATTGGGGCATCACCACCGTATTCACCGTCCAAATTAATCATCATCTTCTTATCAGATAACAGTTCGATTTCCAAGAAATCAGTCTTAATATACTCGATACGTTTGTCACCAATGTGTTTTCCACCGTCTAATACCAAACGAATCAAACGCAAAATTTCAATCAAGTTAGCTGTTTTTATCAAAATCAAAGTAAATTTTCCGTCGTCTAGCTTAGCATCTGGCGCAATTTGTTCAAAACCACCAACTGAATTGGTAATAGCAGCGAAAATCATTGAAACATCGCCTTCAAAAGTGCCTTTTTCGTGTTTAATACGAACAGGAACTGTACAAATTCCTGGTAGCAATTCAACACCTTTTGCCAAATAAGCCAAATAACCAAACATTGTCTTTAATTGGCTTGGCACACTATATGTTAATTCTGTGAATGAGCCTGCGGCAGCAATATTGATGAAGTACGTATCTTCACGCGCTTGTCCAATATCCATTTGAATAATTTGATTTTTACCAATAATCTTAGCGGCTTCAACTGGATTACCACGTGGAATTTTAAGAGCACGCGCGAAATCATTGGTCGTTCCTGTCGGAATAATAGCCATTTGAGGTCGATTTGAAAGCGGAGCAATCCCATTGACAACTTCGTTGATTGTACCATCACCACCAGCAGCAATCACTAAATCAAATCCAGCTCTCGCGGCACGTTCAGCCTCATCACGAGCAGAATTTGGCTCTGGTGTTGTCTGAAAAGCTGATGTTTCATAACCAAAACCTTCTAAAACATCTAGCACTTCTGCCACGTTTTTCTTCATGATTTCCTGACCTGAAGTCGGATTGTAGATTAAACGTGCACGTTTTTGTTTCTTAGCCATAAAGATACCTCAACTTATTTATAAACTTTCTAACCAAGCTTCATCGCGGACATCAATTCCTAAAGCTTGGGCTTTGGTCAATTTTGAACCTGCATCTGTGCCTGCGACAACAATGTCCGTTTTTTTGGACACGCTGTTGGTCACTTTTGCTCCTAAATCTTGCAGTTTTTCTTTTGCTTCGTTTCGCGTTAAACGTTCCAATTTTCCAGTCAAAACAACTGTTAAACCTGCTAATTGAGCATCTTTTGAAACTTTCTTACCAAGATAAGCAAAGTTGACACCTGCATTTTCCAATTCATGCAAGAGCTCTGTCGCTTCTTCTTTGGCAAAATAGCTACGCAATGAGTTAGCAATAACTGTTCCCAAACCGTCGATACTAGCAATGCTGTCAGCATCCGCAGCAACCAATTGGTCAATCGTTTCAAAAACTTCCAACAATTGACGACTAGCCTTGGCACCGACATGACGAATTCCCAGTCCAAAAAGCAATTTATCAGCTGAATTTTCCTTAGAAACCTGAATGGCATTGTAAAGTTTCTCAGCAGATTTTTCCTTAAAGCCATCCAAGCTTAGCAAATCTTCCACCGTTAATTGGTAAATGTCTGCGACATCATGAACCAATTCTGCTTTGAAAAGTTTCTTAACGATAGAAGGTCCTAAACCTGTGATATTCATGGCATCACGGCTGGCAAAATGCGTTAAACGTTCTTGAATTTGATTTGGACAAAGCGGATTGATACAACGTAAAGCCACCTCATCTTCATAGTGAATCAACTCACTGCCACAAGACGGACAGCTTTCAGGAATCGGCATTGGTACTTGCTTATCACGTTTGCTATCAACAACATGCAGCACCGCTGGAATAATATCTCCCGCCTTATAGACGATAACCGTATCGCCAATGCGAATATCTTTTTCAGCAATGTAATCCACATTATGCAAAGTCGCACGGCTAACCGTTGTTCCTGCTAACTGAACAGGACTAAGATTAGCCGTTGGTGTCACCACCCCAGTACGTCCAACAGTCCAACCAACCGAAAGAATTTCTGCTTCTTTTTCCTCAGCCGGGAATTTATAAGCAATTGCCCAACGAGGCGCCTTGACCGTAAAGCCAAGTTCTTCTTGCATAGCAAGACTATTAACCTTAATAACAATACCGTCAATATCGTATGGTAAATTATCACGCTCAGCGGCTACTTCTTGGATAAATTTCCAGATGTCTACCATTGAAGATGTCGTGATACGTCGCGGATTAACCGAAAAACCATAGCGAGACAATTCTTCCAAAACATCATTTTGCGTTGTCATGCTAGTTGATGCCACTTCTTGATAAAGAAATGTTGCCAAATTTCGCTTAGCAACAACTACTGTATTTAACTGACGTAATGTCCCTGCAGCCGCATTTCTCGGATTCGCAAATTCTGTCTGACCACTATCACGACGTTCCTCATTAATTTTATCAAATGACGCCTTTGGCAAATAAGCTTCACCACGAACTGTAATGTTAAGTGGCTGTGCCAATTTATGAGGAATGTCCTTGATACGTTTGACATTTTCAGTGATATTTTCACCAACTGAGCCGTCACCACGAGTGGCACCGACTTGCAACACACCATCAACATAAACTAGTGAAATTGACAAACCATCAATTTTCAGCTCTGCCATGTAAGAGGCATTGGGAAATTCAGCTTTCACACGACGGTCAAAATCCTCTAATTCCTCACGTGAAAAAGCATCTTGCAAACTATAAAGCGGTGTTTCATGCTGATATTTTTCAAAACCATCTAAAACAAGCCCACCCACTTCTTGCGTTGGACTATTTGGCAAAATCAACTCTGGATGAGCTTTTTCAAGCTCGACTAACTCGCGATAAAGCTTGTCATATTCGCTATCTGAGACCGTTGGTTGGTCCTCTGTGTAATACTCTTTTCGGTACTGGTTAAGCTCATCAACCAATTCTTGAATACGTTTTTTCATACTACTATTTTAACATATCTGGTAAAAAATACTCTCCAAAAGCTAACTATTTTTAAGAATTTTACTAAATAAAAAACTCCCTAAAAAGGAAGTTTTTAATCTATTATACAGTTAAATCAATACGTTTTCCAAGTTTGTCCATGATAATAGCCCCAATCAATAGCGAAGCAAGTTCGCCTACTGCTGATGTAAACCAAGTCATCAAAAATGGTGAGCCACCAACATAATATAATTCTAGCGCAATAGTAAACATTGAAGCCGAAAACAATAATGAAAAGTAAAAGAATGCTTTGTTAAATAAGCCGTTAAATAAATATTGCTCCTTATAACGGTCAAATAAAATAACACCTAATGTTAGAAAAACAAACGTTTGGCTACCACCAACAAAGACATCAATTAAACCAAAGCTGTACAAATTGGCAATCATACAACCAAGCGTCAGCCCAACAATATACTTACGATTGTAAAATGCCATAAATGCTAACATTTCCGAAACACGGAACTGATAAGCGCCATACGAAATGGCGTTTAAGGGCGGTGTGACTGTCAACACAATATAAAGTGCAGCAACAAGCGCTACTTGCGCAAAATCACGAATAGTAAAATGTTTCATAAAAATTTTTTCTCCTTTAACGTTAAAGAGCGACAACTCTTCACGTCTATAATATGCTTGACGAAAGGGAACTAAGCGTCAAGGGTTGTTTGCACAACGCTTAAAAGTATAGCACAAATTGTTAAAATTTGGTATAGTAATTCTATGAAAAAGTTATTATCTAGTGAAGTTTTTAAATACTTATTTTTCGGTGTCCTTGCCACACTCGTTTACATGGGAACACGCTTAGTCATCTTTGCCCTAACGCAATCGGCAACGACTTCCGCAGTTATCGCTAACGTCATTGCTATCGTGTTTGCCTTCTTTACAAACGACCACTTCGTCTTTAATCAAGTTCGAACAGGCTGGTTTAACCGTTTTGTCAAATTTTTTGTCGCGCGTCTATCAACACTTGCCCTAGACTTGATTTTAGCTTACCTTTTAGTCACAAAATTCCCTCATATTATCGGACAATTTGTCAATGATAATATTTCATTAGTCAACATGATTGAGACTGTTTTCTCACAAGTCCTTATCATCGTTTTAAACTATGTGTTTAGTAAATTATTAATTTTTAAAGATAAAAAATAACACCCCCCCACAGGTGTTATTTTTTATCTTTATCTTGTTTGCGGTGTGTTAGAACAGAAAAAATGTCACCACATCTGCTTTCCATTTTTCCTTGACGTAATTCTTGATAGGTTGCATTAAAGATAGCCCCCAAAATCAAAATGTGTGCGAGGAAAATAAACCATAACATTAAAACAAAAATCACAACCGAACCAAATGTTTTAATGTCAACCATGCGTACAAAGGTTCTCAAAATATAATTGCTAAACAAATTATTCAAGAACACAATGACGAAAGAGGTGAAAATTGTCCCTGGTAAAATATAACGAAAACGTCTGATCTTGACATTTGGTAGAATGAAATACAACAACATCAACCCAAATACAATCGTCAAAACAGTTACCGGTTGGGACAAATTCAGAACGACTGTTGCAACCGTATCACTCAAATCATAGTGAGCGCTGATGATTTGCAAAACAGCCTTTGAAAAAGTAGAAAAGATTAACACGAATGTCAATAGGAAAAGAATGAGCAAGCTTGCCAAAACCCCAATCAAACGTCCAATCACAAAATCTCTGTGTTGTGAAACACCGTAAGCTTTGTTAGTGGCTTTTTGTAGAGAGGTCAGCGATTTAGACATTGTCCAGAAAGCCGTTAAAGTCGCAACTCCCAAAATACTACCAGAAGGTTTTGAAAAAATATCTGTCGTAATTGCCGAAACAGAGGGGTAAAGATTGGTCGGTAAATTTTTTTTCATGAAAGACAATAACACTGAAATATCAATGTTAAGATAAGGAAATATATTTGCCGCAATCACAATCAATGGGAATGCTGTCAGCAATAAATAATAAGCGACAGCAATCGCTGATAGATCAATCTCTGCACTTCGGTAATGTTTTAAATAGACCTGTAGCGGTTGCCACTCTAATCTAGACACTAATTTGTCTATAAGCTGCTTACGATTCATCCTAGTAAGTTCTTTCTTCTCCTTGACTTGTTAAAATAACAGGTCCGTCTTTAGTGATAACAAATTGATGTTCGTATTGGCATGACAAACCGCCGTCAAGCGTCTTATGAGCCCACCCAGTTTTCATGTCCGTATCAATTTCCCAAGTTCCTGTATTAATCATTGGCTCGATAGTCAACACCATACCTTCACGCAAACGGAGACCACGACCTGCTTTACCATAGTGTGGTACCATTGGTTCTTCGTGCATTGTTGGACCAACACCGTGTCCTACTAAATCACGAACAACACCATATCCACGGCTTTCAGCGTATTCTTGAATAGCTGCGCCAATATCACCGATACGGTTACCAACAACAGCTTTTTCAATTCCGATATAAAGGCATTCTTTGGTAACATCCATCAGATTTTTGACTTCGTCAGACACCTCACCAACAGCATATGCCCAACATGAGTCTGCCAATCCACCAGAGTATGATTCAGTGTATTTTTTAACTTGTGTAACATTGTCAAAGTTTAATTTTGAAACGTCAACAACTGATTTATCAAGTGGTTCGCTCAAAACCATATCAACTTTAAGCAAATCCCCTTCTTTTAAAATGTAATGGCGAGGAAAAGCGTGTGCCACTTCGTCATTAAGTCCGCAACATGTGGAATAAGGATAGTCCATGATAGAACCATCAACCCCAATTTGGAGCGGAAGAACGTTTGCTTCTTTACAGCGACGACGAACGTATTCTTCGACTTCCCACATATCAAGACCTGGTTTAATCAATTCACGTAAACCGATGTGAACTGAAGCTAGAAAATCTCCAGCGCGGTCCATTGCTTCAATTTCACGAGCTGATTTTAATGTAATCATATCAATAATATACTCCTATTAGTAATCTCTAAAAATGCATCAATAGCACTAATTATACACTGATAGTCACCAAACTGTCAAAAATGGAATGATTTTGTCATTTAAGGTAACCGTTATTTAATTAATTTTCGTTGTTACCAAGGCTTTGGCGACGATTTGGTCCTCTAAAAGAATTTCAAAGTCAATCACCGAACTGCGACGTTTTTCAGTAATGACACGTGGGCGAATCACCAAACAATCATCAATCTGAACTGCTTGTACAAAATAAAGCATCAGTTGTTCAATGATGATATTTTTTTGATGTTTTTTGGTCAAAACACGAACACTGATATCTTTGATAAATTCTGTTAAGACACCTTGGGCAAAATTTCCAGCATTGTCAATCATCGCAGGTTCAACCACAAATTTGTAAACACCATCTTCGTATTGCAAATTTGATAAAATCTGGTCGCTGTATGTATAAAGGTTAGAATGTTGTAGATTTGGCAGATTTTCAACCGCCTGGCGGCGTGTAATAACCCCTAGCAAGGTCAAATCCTCTGCTACAACAGGAAGCATATTCAAATCTTCAAAAATCATTTTCTGGCTGATATTAGCAAGACTGGCTTGCGGTTTTGCCACAATCAGATTACGTGACATGATACTCTTGATATCAAGATGATTTTCCTTGCCAACAACGTCTAGCATACTAACAACGCCGATAACCACATTTTTACTATTTACAACAGGGAAACGCACATTTGCCGTTTGTTTAATCATCGCATTAAATTCACGAATCGTATCGCCTTCCTGCAAAAAGCCATAGTCTTCCTTAGTCTGATAGACTTGCTCAACAGTCGTCAAATCCGTTTTAATTCGAATATTTGAAAGGGCATGGTTAATCATCGTCGCCACGGTAAAAGTGTCATAGTGCGTGACCATGACAGGGATTCCGAGCTCATCAGCGACACGAATCACCTCATCAGAAACAGGAAATCCCCCTGTTACCAGAATGGCATTGTGTTTTTCAAGCGCCAACAGTTGAATATTTTCACGGTCTCCGACAATCAAAAGCCCACCTTTGACAAGGTAACGTAAAATATTTTCTTGAGTCATCGCACCAATTGAAAACTTGCTAAATTCACGACTAAGCCCAGCCTCACCTGCCAGAACCTCAGAGTCACTAATGCGAGCAATTTCTGAATAGGTTAAACGCTCAATGCGAACAGCTGGCTTTTTCTCGATACGAACCGTACCACTACGCGGTCTTGTTTCAACAATGCCACGGTTTTCGGCTTCCTTAATCGCACGATAAGCCGTACCGTCACTCACTTTTAAGTGATTTGAAATGCTTCGCACACTCACGCGCTTTCCAACTGGAAGATTCTCCAAATACTCTAAAATTTTCTGATGTTTACTCATAACGATAATCACCTTTACTGATTTGATAATCAACGTAATCTCGCATTTTGCGTGTATAACGGTCACTTCCTTTGAAGCGTTGTTTCAATTTGAAACCTGATTTTTGTGCAACACGTTGACTAGCCAAATTTTCTTCATGGGCAATAACATGTAATTCTTTAAAGCCAAATTCCTGAAAGCTTAAAAAACATAAGGTTTTCAAGCTTTCTGTCATCAAGCCTTGTCCCCAAAACTGTTGATTCAAAAAATAGCCAATTTCTGCAGATGAACGATTCAAATCTATCTTCTCAAATCGAATACAGCCAATCATTTTATGAGATTTTTTATCTTCAATTGCCCAAACCCCAAGTGGCTCTTTCATAAAATAATGAACCATTAGATAATCACTTTCATGGTGACTAGCTCGACTTGGAAAAATAAACCGAAGATTATCAGGATTGCTACAAATCTCAAAAAAGTCCTGACTATCCTTATAGGCAAAAGGGCGTAAATACATGCGCTCTGTCTCAAAAAACGCATAACGTCCCAAACGTGTCCAAATATCCATAGCTCTATTATACCATCTAACATGTTTTTTCAAAGACACTTATTGCTAAATACTATTATTTACTACTACTTCACAATGTTCTACAATTTATCATCAACAACTACCTACCACTTATTTTTACTTATTTATTCAATTTTTGGTTAGTTTTTGGTTACTTATATTGAAACAGATTCTAACTTTTCAAAACTATCTTGTTTCATTTTTTCTGTCACATGAGTATAAATTTGAATTGTTGTCTTTTCATCACTATGACCAACTCTTTCCATAATTTCTCGAATATGAAAACCCAACTCCGCTAACAAACTGATATGGGAATGTCTAAAAACATGACTAGTTAGTTTAAAATTATCTGATTTACCAATTTTGAGATTATCAAAATGGTATTGAATATATAAATTAAAAGCATTCAAAAGAAAAAAGTCTCCATGACCATCTGTAAAAACCAAATCTTTATCACTTACAACAGATGTCAAACATTTTAATTCATCCAATAACTCTACTACTCTACTATTAAAGTAAACTTTTCGATAAGAATGAATTGTTTTCGGTGTTGTAATCTGATAATCTGATTTCTTACTTGCTCTTTGAACAGTATGTCTTACCGTCAGTATTCTAGTATCAAAATTAATATCCGACCACATTAACGCTTGCGCTTCACCAGCACGTAAACCTGTTAAATACAAAAATTCAACTAATATATTAAATATTGGATTTGTTCCTTTTTTATTAAGTACGTCCAGATAAAGTCTTATTTGATTCCTTGATAAATAATGCTCTCTCTTTAATTCAATTTCTTCTTGTGTTACTTTATGTTTCGGCAAAACAACTCTATCCATTGGATTATCTACAAGATAACCAACTGTTTTAGCATAATCAAAAAGAGATGATAAATAAACCCTAACTAAATTCCGATAGCCATATGACCAATCTTTAGCTAATAAATATGTTTGTAAAGCAGACGATTTAATCTTAGTTAATTTTTCATTACCAAAAACTTTTATAAAACCATTCATTATCCCCATTTGCGTTCGTAATGTACTAGCTTTCACTTCCATTCGGCGAATGACTAGCCATTGCTCATACAACTCTTTGACAGTTTCAGCCTGTAATGAATGAACACTATTTTTCTTACTAATTTTATCTTCTAAAATTCGTTTTGCTTCTGCCTGTACAGCCCGTGTTTTAGATTTTAACGTGACAGAAACTTGTAGCCACCGCTCCTCTCTTATATTCCAATATTTCTGATAATAGCGATATTTACCATTATCCAATTCCTTATAAAACATATGACCTCCTATCTTAACAATAGCAAGCATATCTTTAATCAATGCTTACATTATATCATTTAAATCTCCGTTCTTCACACCAACGCAAATAAAGATAAAATCCTCTAACATTAATCATTGTCATTCGAGTTGATGGGCGCAATATCACATGTTTAAACCGCTCATTATCCGCAATATTTAAAATATATTTATTCAACGTTCCTACCTTAAAATAAGGAAAGTACTTTTCAATTAATTCCTGTTTATTTACCATCACATCAGGAAAATTATTAATATTTTCTTTCATACATCTTCACCTCATTTTATACACAAAAAACAGGCACTAATACTAGCACCTTTCTAAACACAATAAAAGCCATGATAACTTATCATGACAATATATTTTACTTTTTAAAATCTTCCATACGATTTTCATGTTCCAATAAAAGTTTAGTTCTATCATTTACTCTATCACCACTTTCAAAAATAGAAAGATATTTTATGATAAAATTAGATTCATAATCTATAACAATTTTATCTCTATCTGTTATTACATCATAAGTTACAATTTCATGAATCTTGTCAGCCGAACGATAAATAACACGTAAGTCTGACTTCAATTCAGAAAACTTATAAACTTTTACAATAAGGAACACTAAAATGACTAAATTTACACCTAATATCAACGTAAAATACACCATAAGAGACCAACTTTCAAAATTTAAATGCAGTTAATGATATTATCATGACATTAACTCTCAATAATTCTTTTATTCTGTGATAAAATAAAATCATATCTAGATTTACTTAATCTCTCATCAATAATAGACACCATTTCAGGAGTATCTGCTATGACAATTAAATCTCTAAAACACTCAATATCTTCTCTAAAATTAGCAAAAAAATCTAGTTCAGCTACATTTAAAGATTCTACCTTTTCATCACTTATTTCACGATACTTTGATTCTGACGTTAAAAACAACGCCTTTATTGATTCTAACATTAATTCCTCCCCAAAATCCGCTTATTATGATACTTTATATGAACTCATAAAAGCTAACGAATCTTCACCAATTCAATTAAAAGCAATAGCTTTAAAATTTCAAAAAATCCTTTCTTTAGAAGTTGAACAGTTTATTATTCAACGATTACTTAACAATCAATATGCCAATCATCTATCCAATAATGGTGGTAGATATGACATTTTCCCAAAAAGCCTTTATTGTCCTAATTGCAACAAAGAGTATTCCATAATAAAACAGAAAGATTACATTGATAATCTTAAACTAAATAAAATTCCAACAATTTGTACATTATGGCATCATCTAAGACTACCTCGTAATTTTCAATCTATCGGTGAGCTTGTCGGTAACCCATTCGATTCTACACCTAATAACAAAGCAACTTTATATTATCCCCTTAACTTGCTTATTGTTCGTAATGGCAATCATAGTGCTAATGTTGCTTTATATGAAAATAATACTAGCATTAAAAAAACTGATATTTCCGACGTCTCTCACTGGTTTAATGATATTTATTTCGACCCAAAAACCAATACACTTAATCATATCACCTGCGGAACACCTGTTGATACACAACAACTTTTTCATGAAAATATTGGCTATATATATGAAATTAGTAGATTACTTTATCAAAATAATATCTTTTTCACTATTAACGATTTACTTTAAGCAAAACTTTAAATCTCTTAATCCAAATAGGAATTTCTTCAATTGCAAACTGGTATAAATCATCTGCTGTCTTGATATTATTAGCTGTCTCTATCAAATCATTAACAACATCTAAAAGTTCATCAGTTACCTTGAATGATAGACAGCTTGGATCTAAAGCTTCAAAAGCGAAACCTATCATTAAATGATTCTCTAATTCTGTTTTCGCAAAAATCTTTATAGCTTTTTCATCATAATGACTAAGAATAAACTCACGACTTCTACCTAACGAATAGATTACTAACTTAATATACAATTGTTCCTTAGTTAACATCTCTCACCTCTATAAAAAATAAAAGCCATGACTAAAAATCATGGCTCAATTTATTACTTCTTAGATTTTGCTTTAATATTATCAACCAAAGCTTTTAATTTGTCTTTAAATCCTAGACCAAGACCTGCCAAAATAATTAACAAACCAACAATCACACCAAGCATACTTTCACCTGTTTCAGGTAGTGTTACTGTTTTTCCATCTGCAGTCTTAAAAGATACTGTTCCATTATCATTTTTTTGCCCGCCAAATTCAGTTGCTTCAGCTAAACGAGTGTTACCAGAAATATCTTGGATTAATAATTGACCGTTTTGTGTCCCAACTACTGTCTGATTTGGAGCAACTGGCTGAGGTTTAATCGTAATATTGCCTTGGTCATCTTTGTTGACGGCATCATCCGTGATTGGTGGATTTGATGGTTGAGATGGCTCACTAGGTTTAGTCGTATCTCCACCTGTATCAGGATTGTTTGGTACATCTGGATTTGTTGGTTGCGATGGATTGCTAGGTTTTGTCGTATCTCCACCTGTATCAGGTTTATTTGGTACATCTGGATTTGATGGTTGAGATGGTTTGCTAGGTTTTGTCGTATCTCCACCTGCATCAGGATTATTTGGTACATCTGGTTTAACAGTACCACCTACTTCATCAGTAGTAGGTGGCTTTGGAACAGATGGTTTTGTCTCATTACCTGTATTACCATCTGTTGACGGTGGTGTCACAACATCTCCAATAGTGTCATCTACCTTATCACCAGATAATAAGACAACATCATTTACAGAATTATCCGTTGCTACCTCATCTGCAAAAGCCGTTCCTGCTTGTGCCAAAACAAGCGTTGATAGTGTAACCATTGTTAAAATTTTTGATTTTTTCATTTATTTTTTCTCCTTAAATTTAATATTGAATGCCTGTTGGAATACCATACAAGCTGGCAATTTCCAACTGCTGTGTGCCTGTAACATAATTTCCTGCAAGTGAAAGATTTTCTGCACCGTCTTTCGTTAAATCAACGGTAAATTGATAAACATTTTCACTATCACTTGCATAGACCTTTAACGTACTAATATCAAGCTGATAACCAGCTTTAAGCATAGTCACAACGGTTTGTGCCATTGCTTGACTAGTAACAGACAACTTGTCCTTATAAGTCACCTGCACATCAGACTGATTATTAACTTGTGTTAAGTAATCAAAAGCAACCGTCAACGAAGCGTTCACTTTTTGTATAGCTTCATCATCTAATGGTTCATCTGCTTTTTCAAGCGTTTCTGTCGCTTCATCTTGTGCTGAAACTGTTTCAGACTGACTTGTAGATGATTTTTTCTTAGTTGACTGTTGCGTAACCGTATCTGTACTTTCGGACGGTGACCGTGACTGTTCATTCCTATGACACGAACGAACAGATAAAACAATCAAGCCTACTAGTAATACTAGTAAGCCGATAATAACTTTTTTCTTCATTTTAAAACTCCTATTGCATTTGATTATATGAATAGCTAAAAGCTTTTACTTGGGCTTTTGTTGCCTTTTTGTAAGCCCTAGAATCAGTCAAACTTGCTTTAACGATAAGACGTTTCGTTGCTTCCTTATCCTCACAAGTTACCAACGTTAACGTTGATTGCCCAGCAACATCATCTAAAACCTCTATTTGTTCAGGGCTAACAGATACAATTTCCGTAACTTTGTAAGTATAAACCATAGATTTATCTGTTAAATAAACTGTCATACCAACTTTTGCCCTTTCTAAAGGCGAGAAGAGCATTTGAGATGCCCCTGTTAAGCCGAAAACGTGATGACTAGCCAAAGCATAATTGTTTTCACCACCCATAACTTGATTATCTTTCATTGTTCCTGCACCATAAAGCAAATTATCATTCGCCACGCCTTTAAAAATAGGAAGATTGATAGATAAATCAGGGATAGCAATGCCACCAATAACTGGTAAATCTGTTCCATCAGAGGTTAATAAACTTTTCATAGAAACAGACTGAACACTTAAAAAGTCATAAGTGGCTTCTGCTGTTTCATTTTTCGCAATCGTTGCTTTTGAAACGTTACTAACTTGATAATCATTAGATTTTAACCCAATCACATAATGACTAATTGGCTTACTAAAGATTAATAGTAAACCAATTGCTATCATTAATAGCATGATTATTTTTTTCTTCATATGCTTTCTCCAAGTCTAAAAATAAGGCTTTTAAAGTTTTAGCTCCCAAGTCAAACCATTGCATACAACTTATTTGACTATTTTTTCTAGTTGAGATATAATAAGAATAGAAAAAGGGCAGTTGTGAAAACAACTACCCAATGCAGAACCGTTTAAGACGGTGACTTGTTTTAGATTATTTAAAAAATAACCGTTGACTCGTCAAAGTTATAGACGGTTATTTTTTTGTCGTTTTGATTAGTTCTAGTATGAGTTTTATTAGAGTGATAACAAAGTTACCAGCTACAAATAAAAGCGTCAATACTTCGAACATTGACAAGTTTAGGCTTCCTCCTTTCTGTCAGATTTTGATGAATTGCCCATAGGCATCACCACCCTTTCAGAATGAGTAGCCACCGTCTTAACTTTTCTGCATTAAATATTATATCATACCTAACCTAAAACTTCATTACCTATTCCATAAATCCTTTGTCATTTACAAGGGATTTTTCCTTTCTATCTTTAATTGACTGATGACGCATTAGAAACAATACTATAACCTGCATTGCTTGGATCGTAGAAACTCCAACCAGAAGCATATTGAGAAGTTGGAACATAACGATAAGACCAAGTGTATTTTCCAAAACCACCGTTCTCACCAGAGAAATCAGCATAATTTTGTTCAACGACTAAAATATCGCCGTTTGCGAAAACGTGACTAACAACGCCTGTGTGACCAACTTCGTTCCCTGCAGAAGCTGGTGTTTGACTAAAGACTGCCCCCGCTGTTGGTGTTGTGCTGACCTTATCCAGAAAACGACTAGCCCAGTTTTTCGCTATGTCTTGACCATTGCCTAGCGTCATTGATACATGCTCACCATCTTTTTCCCACAAGGCATACATAAGACTTGCGGAAAAATCAGTACATTGACCGCCTGAATAGGCAATCGCATTCCAACCTGTACTATCTTTAAAACCTAAACCTACACTTGCAGGGTCAAGCGCATATTGTTTAAGGTCATCTGGTAAATTATCTCGCTTCCAAGCGTTATAAGCACTGTAAGAAACCGTACCTCCATCAGTTGACCAAGACCCTGTACCGCCACCAGAAGATGAGGAACAGTTTTTAGTACTAACAGAAGAAACTTTATAATCTGAATTAGAGCTAGAATCACTTGAACTTGTGCCAAATGCTTCGCTAAACTTACTGTCATCATAGCTGTAAGAAGCGCCATTAAACATATCATAAGCTTTTTGAGCATCAGCTTGCTTTTGAGATTGATTAATATGAGCCGTGTTACCACGCTCGTAAGCTTGCCAAACTAAGGTTGCTTGTTGTGGATCAGTCATTTGTGCCATTTGTTGAAACGAATGATTACCACCTGTTAAATCCATAGAAGCGTTCCAATCACCAGACAGAATCGCTTGGGCAACAAAGGTATTTTGAGCGTCAACATCAAGCCATTTACTATCGCCAGCTTCCGCAAACTTTGTATAAGGTGTGAATTGATAAATGCCACCGCCACCGACAGAGTAACCAGAACCACCGCTTGGAATAACACCAGCAGATAGTCCATTTGTTAACTCGTCTGTGCCATAGTGACCCTCAGCACGGTCAACAAGGGCAAAGCCACCCTCGGAGTTAACCCAACCAACAATACCAGAAGCAGAAGCACCACTTAACCCTTTTGAGACCCAAGAATCAAAGACTAATTTTGCGTTATTATAAGCCGTTGACCCCTCATGCGTCCAATCCGTATCCGAAACTACCGTACTAACGGTCGCTCCAGATGTTGACCCAGAAGAAACATCACAACTTTCATCTGCACCAGCAAACACAGCAATAATAACAACGATTGTAATAAAGAAAGGCAATAGTAAAATAGAAAAGAAACAGCCTAATCGTCGTTTTCTCATCTTATTCACCTCGCAATTTTGCTAATCGCTGTTCAATATCAGACATTCGTTTTTTATTCATACGATATTGTCTATTTTTAGTCGTTGTTTTAGCTAATCCACGTTTAAAAGCTGATTGATCTGTTTCTAACTGCCCTAGATCCTCACTAAATTGATACTGCAATAACTCATCTTCCAATTTATCAGCCTTAGCTTGCTTACGATACGTCCGATAATCATTCGGTAAGCTTTCAGAAGTTTTTAAAGGTGATTCTGTTTGAGGAACTTCTACCTCTTCAATCGCCGAATCGGTTAAAAAGTCGTTAGTGGAATAATCTTCAATTGCTTTATCAATTTGAGCATTATCTGCTTGTTGATGATAGTCAATGACTTCTTCACTTGACAAATCTTGCTCAAAATCTTCAATAGAAATATTTTCATTATCAGGTAAGCTTTCTTGATAAACACCATCATAATCAACAGTAGAATCATCATCATATAATGGAACATCTGCCATATCAGAGTCAAGCTCATACTGTTTAAGGTCATCTGGTAAATCATCATCACCATACGACGGATTGTTCATATCCTCAAACTGATCATCATAATCAAGATTGTCCGCTGAATCAGGTGTTACCTCACCATAATCTGGTTTAAATTTGGAAAAAGCTTTTTCCAAACCATCTTTAGCTGTTAAGGCTAAACCTGCGCCTGCACCAGTTGCAAGCATTCCCATTGTCGCCATATCACTCGCTCGGTCATACATATTTTTACCTGACTCACGAAATTGACTAGGCGCATTAGTAACACCGTCCGCAAGTCTAGCAACGCTATTTGCTTGATTATGACCCAAAATAAAGGTTAAGACCTTTTCTTTATTCTTCCAAATTGCCACAAAAACAATCGCTTGTACGACTGTTGAAATCACCAATTCAAAAAGAGGTTGAAACTCACTAAAGCTAACTAAATCTTGTTCAGATAAGCTATTAAAACCGCTTAATACAAAAACATTAATAATGGCTTCAATGTAAAAGACCATTAAGGTTAAAAAACCAGTCAATACTGGGAAAAAACTAGCCCCTAACATTAATTTGATAGTGTTAAAAATGACATCTTGCATACGAGGTGCTAGTGACACAATTAAGGCTAAGGGAAAAGCAATCATCAAGAAAATCACTAATAACTGTGCCACAAAAGACATGATTTGAATCAAAATTAGCGGTATGCCTAAAATAACAGCTTCACCAATTTTTAAAATCACATAGAGACCTTTAATAACAATGTAATCACCAACGGCAGAAACCCAACGATTAAGTTCAGTTCCTTTATCTCCACCGTGTCCTATATTATCTAAATAGCCACCTTTATTTTTCTCAGCATCACGCACGCTTGACTTTACTTTTTGAAATTTACCATCTACTACAGAGCCAAGAACCTTTGAATCATCAAACTCTTCTGTTTTACCTGTTTGATTGTTTATATATTTGCCATCTAAACGACCTGTATTAACATAGACATAGGCTGCATAAGCCGTTCTCGCAATGTAATTATCCGCAACAGATGTTTTTGAACTGATTGTATTATTACCATTTTCAGGATTGACAATACTTATGTTAGAAATCGTCGTGCTAGCAGAGGTTGCCACATTGTGAATCGTATCTAAGATATAAATCCCACCTGATGTATTTTTCATAGTACCAAAATAGCCTAAACTAAGCATAATCACCGCAAATAAATGCAATAATCGACGTCCAACATCACCTTTTGAAAAAGTATAGCCAATAAAGATACTAAAAGCCGTTACGGCTATCACAAGATACAAAAGAGAATTATTATAATTCCCTGAACCTGATAAGCCAGTCCACAAGGTTTTAGAGGTGTCGTAAACAGTATTTTTATAGGCATCATACAAATCAAAATTTTCAAAAAAGCGAAGAATTAACGAAACAAAGCCAACAATCAAATCTAAAATCATAAATGGACCATTGACAAATATTTCTGTTAAAATCTTCCAAACAGCACTGATATTAAGACTAGCTGTCGGTTCTATATAGGCTTTCAAATCAAAAATCGAAACACCAGATATCTTATTATAGAGGTTAACTAAAATACTTGTTGAATCTTCAGAACTCATTGCTACCTCCTAACTAGCTAGCGTATTTATTTTCTAGTACACTTGACGTTGTTTGTTTCATTGGTTTTAAGAATGGGTCAATATCTTCAAAGAGATTATGGACTGAAATCATGTTCAAATTGCCATAAACATCATAATAAAGACATTGTCCTGAAATCATATTATCCAGCCATTCTAGATTTTTTTCAGTCACTTCTAAGCCTACATGTTTCAAAATATCTTTTCGTTCCGATTTTTCGTAAAAGGCAAAGATTGTTCCAAAACCAGTAGAATCTTCTTCATTTTCAGCATCATGAACAGATTGAGTAACCAAGCCAAGCGTGTTATATTTAGACCGTCCAACACGACGCATAGACTTAATAACAGCTTTCCCCTCTGATGACTGCATTAAAATCCATGCTTCATCAAAGATTTCAAGTGTTTCATCATCATTACGTTCACCAAAATGTTTACAAAACGCACCTAGTGCAAACATCAAGCAAATTGAATTTGCTTCATGGTCTGAAATATCTTCCACACCATCTTTTGGCAATGACAAGTCCGCAATCTCTAAAACAGTTACTCGTTCATCATAAGAAAGCCCTTTAACATTGCCGTCCGAAAAGGCTAACTCTAAGATTGAATTACGAATAATGGCTTTAAAATACTCACCAACTTCAACAACCTTTTTGTCCTCGTCTTGACAAAGTAAGTCAATCACATGATTAAAACCAACTGTTTCGCCAGCTTCACGTCGTTCTAAAACCGTTGTAATCGCATTTGTCAACGACGTTGTTTGAGTAAGTTCAACCTGTGTCGCTTGACGTAACAAGTAAAGCAACATATTTTTAGCTGTTGCTTGCGCATTTTCTTTTTCCAAAATCACAATTGGGTCAAGTACCCCATGATTCGATTCAAGAGTAGCATCAAGGGTCACAAAATTGATATTCTCAATTTGTTTTTTACGTTCTGGGAAACGTCTTGCAAAATCAGGTTGACTAATCACCTTTTGATAATGCTCACGAAGTTCACGTTTTGGGTCAATGTACAAAATTCTCACATTTTGTTGACTTGTCAACAAGAAAAGTAATTGGGCAAGATAGGACTTTCCATTACCTGTTGCACCTGTGATAATAAAGTGTGGATTCTTCGTTACTTTACCAGCAATATCCTCTTTATTTGCGACGGTCGCATTAAAGAGAACTAAGTTCTTAGAACCTTGAACCGCTTCATCAATATTATCCCAAGCAGTCAGCCGATTATCTACTCGTCCAATATACCAACCAATACGGTTACCTGAACGTGTATTCGTAAATAACATCAGCTCCGCAAAGCCTTTACAAGTGACTAAATGATTCCATTTACGAGTAGTAACTTGTAAATCTTGACCGTAAAGCAAACTTTGGAAAAGGTAAGGCGTATCATGACCTGCCTCATGCAGACTAACACTCATATCTTGGAAGTAAGAAAGTAACGATTGGCGACGTTGTTTCAACTGTTTAATGTTTGAACCAGCCACCGTCACATATGCTCCAAAACGTATCAATTCTTCCTTGTTACCAACCTTTTTCATCAAGTCTTTCAAGGAATAAGCACCCATTAAAATATCATCTTGCTGTACCGTATCCGTACTAGCCGCTTCATTCATAATATTACGATAACGACTATTCGACCGCCCCATTTGACCGTTTAAACCAGACTTATCAATAAACTCTGCTTTCATTTTCAACCAAACAGGAAAACTTAATCGTTGAAGCAACTCACCTAAATGAAAACCGTTAAAAATTGTTGAGTAACGACCAATTGGCAAAATAGAAAGGTAAGAAGTGCCATAAATACTAGATAGCTTTAAAATTCCCTCCTCAACAACAGTAATCACAGTATCTGTAACGTTTTCCAAAGCACGATTGGCAATGACATCTTCTCTCAAGTGAGGAATATAAGTTAAGAACTGATAGCGTTGATAGTAGAACAATTCTTCATCTGTTAATCGTTTTGCTTTTAACGGTGATAATAGGCGATAGATAATGGATTCAATCTCTTGATAATCTTCATACCAATTCGCTAGCGTCTCAACTTCAAAACCTAAAAAGCTAGCAATATTTTCCGCTATTTCTGATAATTGATTCGTAACAGCTTCAGTTAAATTATTTTTAACTATCGTTTTTTCAATATTAATACCGACTATCCATTCGTACTCATAAGGAATTTCCATCTCTTTAGTCAATAGTCCAACAGTTCTATCAAGTAGTTGTTCACCTAATACTTTTGAATCATCAGCTAAATCATCTGAAAAATCTCGCATTTTTTCTTCTAATAGATAGTCCTTGGGAATCAAAGAAACTTCAAAATATTTATATTTTGCTAGCTTCTTTACCACCTGTGAAACTGTTATCTTATGTTTTTTCTTTTTATCCGTATCTGTAATGGTTATTGGTGTGTTAGGAATTCGATAAAAAGCCGTGACAACACCGTCCTTACGTAAAGCCATATTTCCATCAGTCTTAGCTATCGGATATTCCAAACGCTTTACCATTTTTTAATTACCCCCTTTATTTTTTAAAACTAAAAAGCCTTGACTTTAAACAGTCAAGGCTCTTACCTATTTACAAATGAGTTTTCTCAAAAACAAACTCTTTTTCCATGTCAACTCGCTCACCTTGATAAATGGATCGCTTATCTAATCTAAATTCAAACCAATATTTCAACCAGTCAGCAATGAAAACGTGCATTTTTTTACCCTCTGGCTCTGTTTCCGTATAAATTTTTGCGATTTTATACGGTAAGATAACATAAAGCAAACTAGAAATCGAATGCGTATGCGACGCTAACCACGACAATAACGGCGATAAGAGTTGAAACATCACAATCAAAATAAGGAGAAAAAAAGAATGAACCTTATAACAAAGCTATTTTCTAAAAAAGAAAAGACAAATCTTGAACCAACTTTAAAAGAACAACTTAATGTTAAAGACATAAGAACCAGACGAAATTTTAACCCAGATTCATTCGAAATCGAAAAACTAATCCATTTTATATTAAGTTCACAATCCGATAGAACTGGTCAAAAATTAGTAAAACTATGCATTGCTATATTTGAAAAATTAGGATATATTGCAAAAAATAATGACGGATTTAACGACAAGCAAAAGGATATCATAATTTACAAAAACTATGACACTCCCCCTTATGCAGTAATACAATGTAAATCATACAGCCCAAAAAATACACAAAGTAGACTATTAAAAAAAGACCTTGCTTCTTTTGCTGGATATACCGAAAAATCCCAAAATAGAATATTCATCACTTCGTCTTATTTTGATAAGGGAGCTATCAACGATTTTGCAGATAAGCTCATCCTTATCGATAGGATAGGATTAATACAGCTACTTATGCAAACTTTTCCTAATGAAACACTAAACGTTTTAAATAGTTTTTCACTTCACGAACTAGAATATGATTGTCCTAAATGTGGTTTTGGAAAAATACAAAAGCTTCACTATCCTAATAATATCGCTTTTAAATGTACTAACTGTAGCTATCGATTTAAAAATAAAAAAGGTAAACCTGATTTTTCAAACGGACACAATGATAAATACTAAAATTTAATCAAGAAAAAAGGCGACTAGAATTTTTCTAGTCGTCATTTATATGTTCCAACTGCTTTATAACCATTTTTCTTCAATGCTTTCTTACAAGCTTCTGAATCTTCTTTATAATATTTTGATTCATAAGAATAACCATATAAAGAATCTTCTGTTAGTGTTAAAATTCCATCTTTATATGAATATGGTACTACATAATCTTTACCAGCATTAACCGTTATCTGTTTTTTATCTGTATCAACATTAGTAATTGAATATGTAACACCATCAACATCAATTGTCCCACTATTGTCAGATATGCTAACCATCAACTCATTTCTATACTCATTAATCCAATAATATTTCCCACTTAAATCATCTTTTGATGAACACCCAACAAGCAAGAATACCGACATAACCGCTAGCAATACTGCTAATAACTTCTTTTTCATAAGAACACCTCCCTATAATCAATCTTTAAACACTTTTTCATACTCTAAAAAATCTTCATCACCGAAAAATTCTTTAACATCAACAGGATTATCAAAATCTACCTTTTTAGATGGTATCTTTTGCTCTAACCTTTTGATAAATTCCCCATTACTCAACTCGTTCATTTTATCACTCACGATACTTCTTTTTTAAAATAAATCCGAATGACTACCCGTTCGCACTAAGTTTAAAATCAGATTATCATTATCAATCTGATAAATTAACAACCAATCAGGCTGAATATGACATTCCCTAACATTTTGGTAATATTTACTTGCCACTAATTGGTGGTCTCTATATTTTTCTGGTAAACTTTCACCCTTTATTAAAATTTCTAAGACTTCCTCTAGTTTAGAAGCTTTTAAACCACGTTTTAAAGCTAACTTATAATCCCTTTTAAACTGTCTGTGGTATTTAATTTTAAGCATTCAAACTCTCCATCAAACTGTTAACATCAGTAAATTCCTCACTCATGTTGACACCCTTTACGACATCATCAAGAACAGGAGTTAATTCATCAGCTTTAATAACAAAAGGAATACTACGAGTAACAAGAGATTGTTTTATAAACAAGCGTAATGCACTAGATAAATCTAGCCCCATTGATTTATAAAGTTCTGTTGCTTCCTTTTTCATTTCATCATCAACTTTAAATGTAATTGTAGTCATAAACCATACACCTCTTTTCTTATACTAACATTATACCAACAATGTTAATATCTGTCAAAAGATATACTATAAATACAATAAAAAATCTATTCAATACACAGTAAAATGCACTAGTAAAAAACTAATGCACTTTATTCTATACCTAATTGATTAAAAATATGTTGCTTGGTTAATTTTTGGTTAGTTTCCTTACTACAATTATAAAAAATAGTTCAAAACACTTTTAAATTAAGATTTCATATTTCTACGTTAACATAGCTCTATTATATCACAAGAGGTTCTAGCTATCTGACCACGCGCGACAAAAAAGAAGCCCTTGGGCTTCCTCTTAATCTTCAATTAATTTAATATCAGCGCCTAGGGCTGTTAATTTTTCAATGATATTTGAATAACCGCGCAAAATAAATTCAACGTTGGTAATTTCTGTTTGACCTTCTGCCATTAGACCTGCAATAACAAGCGCTGCACCTGCACGCAAATCAGAGGCTTTAACAGGAGCTCCTGTTAATTTATTAGGTGCCTGGTAAGCAATACGACCACCAACAATAGAAATATCAGCACCCATTCGTACCAATTCAGCAACGTGATTAGTACGTTTTTCATAAATGGTATCTAGGATAGTACCACGTCCCTCAGCTGTCAACAACAACGGTGTGATTGGTTGTTGCAAATCAGTCGCAAAACCTGGATATGGTGACGTTTTCACTGATACAGCTTTCAATACTGATTGTTTTTCAACAAAGATAGAATCCTCTTCAACCGTCATACGAACGCCCATTTCTTCGAGTTTTACAATGTAACTCTCTAAGTGTTCATAAAGGACATTGGTAATACGAACCCCTTCACCCATTGCTGCTGCCATGGCAATATAAGTACCAGCTTCAATACGGTCAGGAATGACTTGGTGACGTGTGCCATGAAGGTAATCAACACCTTCAATTGTAATCACATCTGTACCAGCACCACGAATGTGAGCTCCCATATTGTTTAACAAAGTAGCTACGTCAATGATTTCTGGCTCACGCGCAGCATTTTCAATAATCGTACGACCATTTGCCTTAGTTGCTGCAAGCATCGTATTAATCGTTGCTCCAACACTAACCGTATCCATATAGATATGTGCACCATGAATAGACTCACCATTTGTCGCCAAACGCATCGCTTCGCCTTCATACGAAATCGTAGCTCCTATGGCTTCAAAAGCTTTAAGGTGCAAATCAATAGGACGAGGTCCAAGGTCACAACCACCTGGGAGACCTACTGTAGCTTCACCAAAACGACTTAACAAACTACCATAGAAATAATAAGAGGCACGTAAACTATTAATCTTACCATAAGGCATTGGTTGATTTTTTATGCCACGTGGATCAATTTCAAGGGTATCTTCTTCTCTTTTCACTTTGGCGCCCATGATTTCAATGATTTCAATTAAACTATCAACATCGGAAATGGCAGGAACGCCATCTAATATGACAATATCATCTGCAAGAATAGCTGCAGGAAGCAAAGCAACTACACTATTCTTTGCACCTGAAATAGCAACCTCACCCTTTAAAGGCTTGCCACCATTAATTACAATTTTACGCATGCATTCAAAACTTTCTGCTAGAATTCAACCTTTTTATTTTAACACATATTATTCAAATTGACAAACTGAATGAGCAGATTGTATGTGGTAAAATTTTTTAGATTCGAATATTTAAGTAAAACCGCAAGACTTTAGCAGTATCATCACACCTATATGTGTCAAGTTAAGTTTTTAAATCCCAAAACAATTTTGATATCTATTTATTCCTAATGATAATGCTATAAAATTGCCAATCTTGTTGCAAAAAAGAAATAATTTCTTTGATGGCAGGCAAAATATTGTCAATTTGACAATGTAATACCCCACCAGTTTCTTTATCAAATAATTTACTTGTAACGCTTTTAGCATCGACCAATTCTCTTGTTAACTCTCCTAAACGTTCTTTAGGAACATACACATCCTCGCTCCCTGCCAATAATAACAATCTTATGTCACCTTATTTGCATATCCTTGCAAGGAATGTTGGGAGATATTTTCAATAAAGTCAAAATAAGTTTTCTCGCCTGTAATATCAGTACCGTGCTGAAGCATCCATTTTAATGAGAAATCGTTATTAACACGCCATTTCAGAATTGAATTAATAAGATATTTCTGTCTAAAAAACAATGCTTGTTTCAAGAAAAAATATTCTAATGTCGTGGTTTGTAACTTCAGCGTATCCAAAGCCGAATAAAAAATATCAAAGCAAACACAACGCTCATTAGAAAGTGAGATTTTACACCAATCAAGTTTAAACGGAGTATTAGGCGTCACTCTTGATTATTTCTATCAAAATCGCCATTACCTGCGCCTACTTATCAAAAATCAACAATTTTATTTGCTCCTTGAGAAATTCAACCGTGCAGCTGTCCGTATTTATCAAGCTATTGATGCTCCTTGGCATATTAAAGCGAAAACACCATTAGAACTCTCAGACAGCTTACTTTTTATTATCGGTGGTTATTCTAATATTATTTCTTCTTGGTTAACCGAAGAAAAGCCGCATAATCCACAAGAAATTGCAGAACACATTAACAATATATTTATCAATGTTTCACGGAATCTAGAATTATAACAATAAAAAAGCTGGTTACAACCAGCTTTTTTATTTCACTGCTTCTTTCAAAGCTTCTACTTTATCAAGTTTTTCCCATGGGAGGTCAATATCTGTACGTCCCATATGTCCATATGCAGCCGTTTGACGGTAAATTGGATATTTCAAATCAAGCATTTGAATGATTCCTGCTGGGCGAAGGTCAAAAACTTCACGAACAGCTGCTTCCAATTTGCTTTCAGCAACGGTATTAGTGCCAAATGTATCCACACGAACTGAGACAGGTTGCGCTATACCAATAGCATATGCCAATTGTACTTCTGCTTTAGTGGCAAAACCAGCAGCAACAATATTTTTAGCAATATAACGCGCAGCATATGAGGCTGAACGATCCACTTTTGTCGCATCTTTACCAGAGAAAGCACCGCCACCATGACGCGCATATCCACCATAAGTATCAACAATAATCTTACGACCAGTCAAACCAGAATCACCTTGAGGTCCTCCGATAACAAAGCGTCCAGTTGGATTAATGAAGAATTTCGTCTTATCATCAAGGTATTTTTCTGGAATAACCGCTTTGATAACTTTTTCAATTACATCTTGACGAATTTGGTCATTTGTCGCTTCTGGGTCGTGCTGTGTAGAGATAACAACAGTGTCCACACGAACTGGCTTGTCATTTTCATCATATTCAACAGTTACTTGTGATTTAGCATCTGGACGAAGGTATGAAATCTCACCAGATTTACGCAAATCAGCCAATTTCTTCACCAATTTATGTGAAAGTGAAATTGGTAATGGCATTAATTCAGGTGTTTCATCAATGGCAAAACCAAACATTAGCCCTTGGTCACCTGCACCAATCAAATCAAGTGGGTCTTGGTCTGCATTTCCACGAACCTCAAGCGCTTCGTTAACCCCTTGTGCAATATCAGGTGATTGTTCAACCAATGACGGATGAACACCAACCGATTCAGCAGCGAAGCCATATTCAGCATTAGTATAACCAATTTCGGCGATGGTATCGCGAACAATACGATTAATATCAACATAAGCTGTCGTTGAAATTTCACCAAAAACATGGACTGACCCAGTGTATACAGCCGTTTCTGCTGCAACGTGTGCATCAGGATCTTGTTCCAACACAGCATCTAAAATAGCATCTGAAATTTGGTCTGCAATCTTATCTGGATGCCCCTCAGAAACTGATTCAGACGTGAAAAGTTTACGTTCTGACATAAAAATGTCCCCCATATCATTATTTTTTCATTCTAACACCTCTAGGCATTAAAATGTCGGAAAAATTTTTTTCCTTGAAATATCTGTACAAAAATAGCATCATTTCAGTGAGAGTTACAAAGTACCAATCTGTATCTTCAAAAAAAGATATGGCACAGTTAATGGCGGGTTAGTCAAGGCAGTGAAATCGCAGATAATACTGAAGTATATCAAGATAAGCTAACGAAGAATAACACGTTATTAAACCGCCAGATTGTCTTATTGGGACTCATTAACTCACTTATTGTACCACGTTTTACCGCAAATGCCTATAACAAATTTATTATCAGGTGATAACTTTTACCTATCTTTACAAAGGTGATATTAGTTTTACCGTGATGACATCTTTGTCACTTCATGTACAATACCTTTATAAATTTAACAATATTGAAGCTTTGTTAGGAATATTTGGAAAAAATATATTATACTAAAGATATGAAAACCTACGAAAAACTTTATGATTATCTCAAGACACAAGACGATTATGTTAGTGGGGAAAAATTGGCGCAAGAATTTGAGCTATCTCGCACAGCTATTTGGAAAGCGATTAAAACCTTGGAAGACAAGGGGGTTCAAATTCATTCGGTTAAAAAACGCGGTTATAAAATTATCTCAGGCGACCTACTGCTCCCTCAGCAAATTGCGACAAATCTTAATATTGCGGTCACTTTGAATGAAAAAAGTGAATCAACTCAGTTAGATGCTAAAAATAATATCGATACTGATAAGCAACCGCACCTTTACCTGGCTACAAGTCAAGAAATGGCTAAGGGACGCTTTGGCAGACGTTTTTTTGCCTCAAAACAAGGTGGCATCTATATGTCTCTTCACCTAAAACCAAACGTCCCTTTCGAACAAGTTAAACCCTATACGCTCATGGTTGCCTCTAGCATTGTCAAGGCTATTTCTCGTTTGACAGGTATTGAAACCGAAATAAAATGGGTCAACGATATCTACCTAAATGGCAAAAAAATTGCAGGCATTTTAACCGAAGCGATTTCATCTGTTGAAACCGGCTTGATTACCGATGTAATTATTGGTGTCGGACTTAATTTTCATATCACAGATTTTCCAGACGATATTGCACAAAAAGCTGGAACCCTTTTTTGCGAGCAACCAACTATCACACGCAACCAATTAATCACTGAAATTTGGAATCTTTTCTTCGCAATTCCTCAAAAAGATTTAGTAAAAGTTTATAAAGAAAAATCACTTGTTTTAAACAAACAAGTGACCTTTATCGAAAATGATATTCTCTTTTCAGGTGTAGCTGAAGAAATTACAGACCATGGACATCTTCTTGTTAAACTTGACAATGGTCAAGAAAAATTATTACGTAGTGGTGAAGTCAGTCTTTCTTCTTGGTAGTTGATGTCAACGTGTGAATGAATTTGTCAACCTTATAGGTACGCTTGAGGTCGCGAAAAAGCAAAATTCCCCAAAAGAAAGCAAATAAACAATCACCTTCAAATAAACATTCATTAAAAAAGTATGTTTCAAAAGCGCACATCAGCGCCACAAATATAAAACGGCTTTTAGTCATGTTTCTATTATTACATACCTTCATTATTTTGACAGATTTCACAGAATCTATTGTTTAGAAAAAAGTCTTTTTTGATACTTCCCTTAGGTTCCTTGCTTTTTTATTTCTAGGCTCAGACCTCAAAGCATCTACTGGATGCTCAAAACTTCCGATATGTAGGAGAAACTTCGTTTCTCTTATCTGCAACCTTAAACAATCTCCCAGATTGCTTAAGCAGCACAAAGTATCGTCTTGTTGCTCACTTCGTTCGCGAATAATCCTAAAATCGAACAGAGAAGCAACAATTGTTTGCAACTTAGTTTGAGTTAAAAGTAAGTTTATCTACCTTGAATTTACAATATAAGTGCACAATAAAAACTCATAAGATTTTTCTAGTAAAATAGGATTGAACAAAAATCTTGCGAAAGGAAATCTTATGAGCTACCATCATTTTACCATAGATGAACGAGAAAGTATTCTGATTTATCGTACTAAAGGGATGACCTTTTCTCAAATAGCACGACTATTACATCGGCACCCCTCAAGTATTAGCCGTGAATTAAAACGTCATTCCAAACAAGGCAACTATTCGCCTAGTAGGGCACAAACAGCTTATCATCTCGCTAAATCGCATTGTGGGCGAAAAAGGAAATTAGAAATAGATACTGAACTCAGTCAGACCGTCAAGCATCTTTTTCTTGAGTGTCAATGGTCGCCAGAAGAAATTGAGGGGCGATTACGTTTAGAACGAGAAAGACACGTCATTAGTTATCAAACCATTTATAGAGCTATCTATCGCGGTCGCTTTGACGACACACCTCTTTCACATGGTGCTCGTGGGGTTGTTCGCAAACTTCGTCACCATGGTAAAACACGCCATACAAAATCCCATGGGGAAAAGCAAGGAAAAATTCCTATTTCTCATACCATTCATGAGAGACCAACAGCAGCTAATGAACGCTCGAGAATAGGTGATTGGGAAGCCGATACTGTTGCTGGAAATACTGGAAAAGCTTGCCTAGTAACACTCACTGATAGGCATTCCCGCTTCCTCAAAATTCAGAAAGTAGCCGTCAAGAAAAGTAAATTGGTTATAGAAGCCATGGTAAATATGTTAGAGTCTCTACCAAAAGAAACAGTGGCTCCTGATAGAGGTAAGGAATTCTCAGGACATCCTGAACTCACCGAGAAACTAAATGTCGAAGTCTATTTTCCTGATCCTCATGCTCCTTGGCAACGAGGAACAAATGAGAATACAAATGGCTTATTGCGAGAGTATTTCCCAAAAGGAAGTGACTTAACAGAGGTAGAACACTTGATTATTCAGGAATGGGAAAATAAATTAAACAACAGACCACGAAAATGTCTAAACTGGAAAACACCTTATGAAGTTTTTTATGGGATAAATGTGCACTTAATTTGACAATTCGCCACATTAAAAAGAACTTCGTTTGTACTGACCCCAAAAAGTTGGACAATAAATTATTGTAAGGATTTAGTTCTGTATTGCACAGGACTGAGTCCTTTTAATTTTGTCTTGATACGTTTATTGTTGTCATAAAAAATATAATCTGTAATGGCTTGTTCCAGCTTGTCAATCGACTTAAAAGTC
>CAKPVT010000014.1 GCA_934196125.1 uncultured Streptococcus sp.
ATTCAAGTTTATCGCAGTAAGGGTGTTTTTTATTGTTTAGAATTTTCTCTTGACTTTTTATATAGAATGTCTCCTTTGTTTCATTATACCTTTTTTCGATTAAATAAAAACTCTAATTGGAATGTTTTTGCTAAAAAGCAATCAATTTAAATTTAGTATTTTAGTACTAATGGTGTTTTAAAGGCTTTCTTCCACTCCAATACCAAAGAGCGAGACTTATTACTCCCACTACTACGATAAGAAGAATTATAATAAGACTATAAAAAACTATCATTTTAAAAACCTCCTCCTATTATTTTGTGATACGAAGGGTGTAACAGACCATATAAGTAATGGAACCTAAAATAACCATGACTAACCAAATTAGAAGATTACTCCATAAATTGATATTTTTTTTGATTTCTTGACTCATATGACTACTCCTCTCTTATTGACAAGTTTATTTTATCGAAAATTAGGTAGTTACTTCCTTACAATTTGAACGTCAAATCTTACAAAAATGTAAGGTTGCTTTTTGGCAACAAAAAAGCCCAAAACAAACGTTTCAGGCTTAACAGTTACTACTTACTTCCCCATTGATTGCTTGTGCTATTTTTTAAGGTATGCGTGGCTTTCAAGTTGTTCAATGGGGTAGTTTAAATCTTTTAAAATACTTGTGGCATGTTCGTTGAAGAATAGCAGAGCTTCTGCCCAATTGATTTTTCCATGACCTAGTGTCAAACTATCATGTGTTTTACCTAAAGAGTCAACTAAATAATAGCGAATAATAGTCTCTTTCAAAGTTTCTAGTGAGCGTTGCAAAGCCTTATTATCCCCATGCAGATAGATGAAAGCATGAGAAACATCATAAGTAAGTGGATGGCCTTTTTGAGCTAACAACTGGTCGAATTCAGGCTTGCCAAATGAAAATAGTTTTGAAATACCATTTTCAAAGATGTGAAAAATTCAAAGACATCTGGGTGATATTTTAGGCGACTTTCCATTTGCTCCAGGTCGCAACTAGCTTTTTAGTCCTAATTGAATTGGAAACAGTTTGTCACCTCTTTTAATATAGTATTGGAATACTAAACATTAAGATAATCTTGCAAATCGTTTAAAGCACGTTCAGCAACTTTTTCATAACGTTCTTTTTTATCACGGATACGTGGTCCGTCAAGCTCTTTAACAATACCGAAGTTAACATTCATTGGTTGAAAATGTTTGCTTTCGGCATGTGTAATGTAATGTGGAAGAGAGCCGATAGCAGTTGTTTGCGGGAAGATAACCACTTCTTCTCCTTTAAAACGACGTACAGCGTTGATACCAGCAACTAGCCCTGAAGCGGCTGATTCCACATATCCCTCAACCCCTGTCATTTGACCAGCAAAGAAAAGGTCCGGATTTTGGCGTGTGGCAAATGTTTCAGTCAAAAGATTTGGAGAATCCATGTAAGAGTTACGGTGCATTACGCCATAACGAACAAATTCGGCATTTTCAAGACCTGGAATCATGCGGAAAACACGTTTTTGCTCACTCCATTTAAGGTGTGTTTGGAAACCAACGATGTTAAAGAGACTACCAGCAGCATTATCTTGACGTAATTGAACAACGGCATATGGTGTCTTGAATTCACCGTCACGAGGTCCTTTGTAGTCGCCTGGGTATTCCAAGCCAACAGGCTTCATTGGACCATAGAGCATTGTTTTAATGCCGCGTTTTGCCATAACTTCAATCGGCATACAACCTTCAAAATATTTTTCTTTTTCAAAGCTATTAAGTGGAGCTTCTTCGGCATTGACAAGCGCTTCATGGAACTCCATAAATTCTTCTTTGGTCATTGGACAGTTAAGATAGGCAGCTTCTCCTTTATCGTAACGTGATTTCAAATAAACCTTGTCCATATCGATAGAATGTTTATCAACGATTGGTGCTGCGGCATCATAGAAATAAAAACCGTCGTCACCGTTCAATTCATGAATTTTTTCAGCAAGTGCATCTGATGTTAAAGGACCACTAGCGATAACAGTAATGACATCAGTTGGAATTTCTGTGATTTCTTCACGAATGACTTCGATAAGTGGGTGATTTTTCACTTCATCTGTCACCATTTGTGAGAAACCGTCACGATCAACCGCTAAAGCACCACCAGCGGGGACGCGCGTGCTTTCTGCCGCCTTCATGATAATAGAGTCTAGACGACGCATTTCTTCTTTAAGTAGACCGACAGCGTTTGTTAAGCTATCACCGCGTAGCGAATTTGAGCAGACCAATTCCGCAAATTTATCTGTTTTGTGTTGTGGTGTTGCTTTCTTACCACGCATTTCATAAAGTTTTACTGGAATGCCACGTTTAGCAATCTGATATGCAGCTTCAGAGCCCGCTAAACCAGCTCCAATAACGTTAATGTATGATGATTGAGACAATATACTAATACCTCCAAAAACAAGCTTAGGAAGCCCTAAAACTCATTTTCCAGATAAGGGAGAAAGCCCTTATCCAAATCTTTCTAATTTTGATACTTGATTATCATAACATAAAATTTGTGAAACTCAAATAATATTATATAGTTTATTTACATAAATAAAAATATGCAAACAAATTATTGATTATCCTTTTTTATTATATTCTGATATTGTAAGTGAATACCAATGTGACCAATTCCCAAAATAATTGATGCCAAGGTCAGAAATGGATTTTTACCATAGATGGATATGCATAGAACTGCCAAAACCGACAAACTTGCTCCGGCTAATGTGGGACTTTCGGAAATTTTATTATAACGAGCGATTGATTTAGTAGTAAAAACAAGTCCGATTGAGGCGAATTGATTGAAAATGATACAAATACTCATCCAAAAAGAAACTGAGCATCTCTGCTTCAGCTTCTATCGTTTTATTTAATTTTTGCTTCTTCGTAGTCGCATTCTTCATTACTGCAGACGACTTGTTTACCACCACTGCGGATTTTCTTCTCAACCAAGAAGTCTCCAGATTTTGGACAAGAACGTCCGACGGGTTTATCCCATGATGTAAATTCACATTCAGGATAGCGGTCACAACCATAGAAAATACGATTACGTTTGGTTTTACGCTCAATTACTTGACCTTCGCCACAGACTGGACAAATCACGCCGATTTCTTTAGTGATTGCTTTTGTATTGTGACACTCTGGGAAATTGCTACAAGCGTAGAATTTACCATAACGACCTAACTTGATAACCATTGGGTGTCCACAAAGATTACAATCAAAGCCAGCTGGTTCATCTTTGATTTGAATTTTTTCGATTTCGGTTTCGGCTTTGGCAAGTTCTTTTCCAAATGGTTTGTAAAATTCATCGATAACTTTTTGCCATTGCTGTTTGCCTTCTTCGACTTCATCAAGTTTACCTTCCATATCAGCGGTAAATTTGACATCAACAATATCAGGGAAGAATTCAACAATCAAATCATTAACGATTTCACCAAGTTCCGTAGGTTCAAAGCGCTTCGCAGCTAAGCGAACATAGTAACGTCTTTGGATAACGTCAAGTGTTGGTGCATAAGTTGACGGACGCCCAACGCCATTTTCTTCCAATGTTTTAATAAGTGTTGCTTCAGAATAACGAGCTGGTGGTTGCGTAAAGTGTTGTTCAGGATTTGTTGATACTTTCTTAACAATATCACCTTCAACCATGTCAGGCAACATCTTATTCTTGTCAGAATCGTTATATACGGCTAAGTAACCGTCAAATTTTACTTGACTACCATTGGCAGTGAAGCGTACGCTGTTTTGTTCCAAGTTAACTTTCATTGTGTCAAAGACTGCTGCTGTCATTTGACTGGCAACAAAACGATTCCAAATCAATGTGTAAAGTTTTAATTGGTCTTTATCTAAGTGCTTAGCGATTAATTCTGGTGTTAGATTGACATTTGAAGGGCGAATGGCTTCGTGAGCATCTTGAGCTCCTGAAGCATTTTTAACACGGCTACCGTGTTTAGAGTATTTTTCACCGAAACGTTCTGTGATAAAGTTTGCGGCATCATTTTGCGCAATTGGACTGATACGTGTTGAGTCAGTACGCATATAGGTAATCAAACCTTGCGTTCCGCTCTTACCAAGACTGATACCTTCGTACAATTGCTGTGCAACCATCATGGTTTTACGTGTACGGAAGTTGATTTTATTAGCAGCATCTTGTTGGAGAGATGATGTCGTATAAGGAAGTGGTGCATTGCGACGACGTTCTTTCTTTTCAACCTTAGCTACGGTAAATTCGTCACTAGTCAATAAAGCAAGAACTTTTTGAACATCTTCGTTCGTTTCGAGTTTTAATTTTTTACCATCAATGCCATAAAATGAAGCTTGGAATTTCTTCGTTCCTTTTTTAAAGAAACCGTCAATTGTCCAGTATTCTTCGGTTTTAAAGGCTTTGATTTCATTTTCACGGTCAATGATTAGTTTTAATGCAACGGATTGAACACGTCCTGCTGAAAGACCTTTTTTAACTTTTTTCCAAAGCAATGGTGAGATAGAATACCCCACGATACGGTCAAGAACACGACGCGCTTGTTGAGCATCTACTAAATCCATATCGATTTGGCGTGGTTCAACAAAAGCATTTTTGACAGCGTCTTTGGTGATTTCGTTGAAAACAACACGGTTTTTGTCGTTTTCATCAAGGTCCAAAATATGAGCTAAGTGCCAAGAAATCGCTTCTCCTTCACGGTCCGGGTCACTTGCGAGATAAACTTTTTTAGATTTTTTCGCTTCTTTTTTAAGGTCGTTAATCAATGGACCTTTACCACGAATATTAATATATTGTGGTTCATAATTATTTTCAAAATCAATAGACATGCTTGATTTTTTCAAATCGCGGATATGTCCTACTGAGGCTACAACTTTATAATTACGTCCGAGATATTTTTCAATTGTTTTTGCCTTAGCTGGAGATTCCACAATAACCAAATTTTTCTTGGCAGCTGTTTTTTTCTTTGTCGTTTTTTTGCTTGATTTTTTTACAGCTGTTGGGGCTTTAGTAGTAGTTGTTGTCATAAGCTCACTTCCTATCAGTAATAAACTTATAACATGATAACCCGCTTTTCTTAAACTGTCAATAAAAAAGTTGTATTGTATGTGGTAAATTTTTTTAGAATGCTCATCATCGCTTGAAAAAGGAGAACTTATAAACCGAGCTGATAAAAAAGACTGAGTAAGAAGTTGAGGTTCTTACTCAGTAAGGCGGTGGTGTTGACGCACTGTTCGTCTTTTTTTTCGTTTATTTTACTGCATTATAGCACACTCACACTTACAACGCAAGTATTTTTAGCAAAAAGTGTAGCACAAAAAGACCCTTTTCAAGGGAATTTTTCAAATCCTAACTAATTTCTTAGCGTCGTGAACAACCCACGTGTTTTCGCTTGTGGTAATTGCGATGGACTTTGCGGTTTTGCCACTGCATTTGCGTCCTTAGCGTCAAGCCTGCTAAGTTCCCTTTCGTTTCATGCAGAACTGGCACACCACCTTCCCCTGGATAGGTTTGATTTTTATTCGGTACCTTTTTATATTGGTGACGGATGTCTTTTTCGGTCGCAAAGCGGTCATCCCCTTCTTCGTTGTTATTATAGTCTCGGTACTGCTCAAAATTAATCCAAGAGGACTTCCAAGCAATGACTAGACCAATAATAAAGATAGGAATGGCTAAAATAGGTGCAATCACAAAGACTTTAGCATTGAACAAATGCTTGAATAGCAAGCTATCCCAATCAAAGGTCACAGCTTGTGTGTCATCTCTAAGCGTAATAAGTGCTAAATAAACATAGCGAATCGCTGCTCTGAAGTTAAACTTTGTTCTGTCATAACAGCATCCTTTCATGTTTTGATATCTTTAGCGTAAAGGATAATCAAAAATTATGCTGTAAAGGGTAAAGTCAATTCATTGTATATAAAATGATATAACTTTCTGTTTAATCTAAAATATCTTAAATCTATAATTATAGGCTATTTTCTGATATAATGGTTACAAGCGGAAACACTTGAACACAAAAAAGCGACAACTAATGTTGAAATGTCCTGATCCCAAAAGTTAGACAGAAAATCTAACGAACGGAGTGTAAGTCATTCAAAATAAGTTGTTGCTTTTTACTTAGAATAAAAATACAGGTTAATTGTAAATTCTAGACTATTTATAACTAACCAATTGCAAAAACTAAGAAAATATAATATAAAACTGGGGAGATACTGATAATAACACTTAAAAGTAAACAAACCTTTTGCCAAGTATATTGCACTTTTTGATAACAAATAACCGCAAGAATAGTAATAATAACACCTAATAATAATCCAATAATTGTTTGCAAATAGTGAATATACAGAGGAGTTAATATTAAAAAGTTAGCAATTCCTCCTAAGATGAGGATAATAATGGGTAGATACTTCTTCATATTGATATTTTTCATATTAGCGACTATTTTCCACTAATAGAAAACTCCTTTCAATCATTAATTGTCTAGCTTTTTAAACTAAGTATGCTATGGTCATTTTCACACTAAAACAAGGGTTAAGATGTCTTATCACTTGTTTATCATTTAATCTTAACCCTTCAAACAGTTTAATGACTTGTCCAGGTCAAATCATTAAATATCTGTAACTTTGACAAACGGACTACCTAGTCCTGCAATATCTCCATACTGTGTACTCTGTTCATTCCAAAGCGCAGAGATCGGATACCAACCATTATTTGCAGAATTATATGGATCCATAACATAAGTCATCCCATTTGAATAACCTTTTAAAACAATTTCGTGGCTAGTTCCCCATCCCCATGGTGAAAACTTATTCTGTTGCACTGCCGCAACAACATAATGCCCTTCTCTTAATGTGTCTTCTAGCAAACTGTGTGCTGATAAGACTGTCGCAGAAAATTGCCATTGATTAGTTGCCATAATGACACCTCTACCAGTTGTTCCTTCACCGCCTCGATTGAATTCAACCGTATTATGATACAAATAACCAGCAACATCTGTCGGCAATACAGTACTTCCTGTCAGAGCAGAAAAGACCATTGCTAATGCAGTAGGAGCACAACCTGTTGATGCCATAGTGTAACCACCATAAGTGACACTCCCCCAACGAGGATCACGTTGATTAAAATAAGGTGCATCATAATTTGTCCGTTTGACTGTAAAACTTGTTGAATTAAGGAAGAACATTTTGCCATTGTCTGATTGGTAGACATGAATGTGATACGTTCCTGTGCCAGAATGATTAGCAACATTAAGTAATCCTGTAGCTGTCGTTCCTACTGTTGTTGCATCATACCATCTAATGTCATCTTGACCATTAGTATCAGACCAAACCGCATACTTAATGGTTCCATTAGAATAGACACCAGAGACGGTAATGCCATAAACCCCAGTACCTTTATAAGTTGTTGTCGTTGCTGACGTTGTTTGCGTATTATTAAAAGCGTACGTTCCTAGATTATAACCAATGACTTCACCGTCAGTTGTTTTGACATAGACATGCACCGTGTAGTCACCTGTGATATTGTGATGGTATTTCTCATCAACGGTAATCACAACTTTGCCATTGACAATACTAGAAGATCCATACCAATGGAGATTTTTTTGTTCGGCATCTGACCAAGCCGCTACTTGAACACTACCGATATTTTTTGACGTTTCTGTTTCAGAAATCACTACCTGTAATGTTCCTTGGGTACTATTGTGATTTTGAACCGTTACCGTTGGCTTGGTTAAGCTCTGATTAAAAATCAAGTCAATGCCGTTAGAGCCTGATAGTCCAACAAAGCTATTGGTAACATTACTATGACCATAAACGTGAACATTATAGTGACCTGATTCAAAACCATGATTTTTTGCATAGAAAGTGTAGCTATAACTGCCATCTGCTTGTTTTGTAGCACTATACCATTTGATGTCATCTTGCCCACTAGCCTCTGTCCATACTGGCAATGAAATGCTTGTCACATAAATAGGAACATTGGTTACTGTTACTTTAGCAGACGTATCAGAGACTTTCTCTACCGTCACCGTTACATTAGGCTTGGGTACTTCAATACTTGTCGCACTAATACATACCATCTGCCCATTAATAACCGCATAAGTATGAATAAGATAAGTACCGTAATCACCAGTATACTTAGCAACCGTTTGACCAGAAGCATTAGCCCGATACCAAATCAGGTCATCTTGGTCATTTTTTGTTGACCAAACTGCATGTTGTACTGTAAGCCCTTGAGCGACATCACTTGGCATTGTCAAAACAATACCATTTTGACCTAGGGTAGCATTAACCGTAACATCCCCAAAGTGATAATCTGCCGTCACACTAGTACCTAGTAAACCAACAAGACTATTAGTAACATTACTGTGACCATAAATATGAACATTGTATTTACCAGATTCAAGATTATGTGTTGCCTCACTAAAAATCACATAATAAGAACCATCAGAAGCTTTTGTAGCAGTATACCACTGAATATCATCCTGACCATTTGCCTCTGTCCAGGTTGGTACTTGAACACTATCGATATAAACAGGAACACCTGTCACCGTTACTTTATATGTTGTAGGACTTTCTTTTGTAATAGTGGCATCGACCTGTGGTTTAGGTACTTCAATACTTGTGGCATTGATACACACCATTTTTCCATGAATAACGGCATAAGTATGGATAAGATAAGTGCCATAATCACCAGTATACTTAGCAACTGTTTGACCTGAAGCATTCGCACGATACCAAACTAAATCATCTTGACCATTTGTTGTTGACCAAACAGCGTGCTGTACGGTAAGCCCTTGAGCGACATCACTTGGCATTGTCAAGACAATACCATTTTGACCTAAGGTAGCGTTAACCGTAACATCTCCAAATTGATAATCATTCGTAAACGTTGTCCCTGTCAATCCAACTAAAGCATTGGTTACCGCACTTGTGCCATAAACGTGAACGTTGTACTTACCACTCTCTAAGTAGTGTTTTGCCACACTAATGATCGCTGTATAAGAGGTAGTACCATTCTTCGTTGTTTGATACCAAATAATATCATCTTGCCCATTAGCTTCTGTCCATGTTGGTAAGACAATACTAGTAATATAAGCTGGAACATTATCAACAGTAACTTGATAAGTGGTTTCAGTCTGCTGTTTCACAGATACCGTAGCACTTGGTTTAGGAATATCAATAGATGTTCCGTTAAGACCAATCATCTTCCCATTAACATTCTGGTAGGTATGCACATAATAAGTCCCGTAACTTCCAGTATACTTAGCAACAACTTTACCAGTGCTATCGGCAGTATACCAAATCAAATCATCTTGCCCGTTTACCTGAGACCAAACGGCAAACATAATCTTGCTACCAGCTGAAATGGCTTGGTTATATTGAATCTGAAAACCGTTGCTACCCAGTGTCACACTCGTAACTTCTTGAGTAGCTGAACCTGTCGCACCAGCTGAATCTTTATCAGGAGTTTCAGTCGTATCGACTTGATTCTGATTAGAACTGTCTTCAACTTCCTGATTACCATTTTCATCGACAGAGTCTTTCTTTTGAGAAGAATTTCCTTCTTCCTCTGTCTTCATGTTACTGTCTAGGTCATCTGTCTTAGGAGTATCTAACGGTATATTTGTTTCTACAGTATCATTTTTTTCAACACTTTCTGTATCAGTCTCACCTAGGTCATCAGGTTGTTTTGATTCTTCGGTTAGATGTTGATGTTCCTCTGTTTCACTACCTTCTGACGCATTTGATGATTGACCATTAGAATTAGAAAGCTCTTCTTCTGGTGATGGAGTAGGAAGCTCAGCAGAGCTACTCTCATTATCATCTATTACTGTTTGGTCGAGGTGTTGCAAATTATCTGTGGTCAGTTGATCCACTTGATGTGTTTCAACAACAGTTTCATCCGCACTTACACTTGTTGTACCAACACTTAATGTGGCTAACGCAACACCAGATAGTAACAACGTCCCAATTGTCCCATAAGCTTTTGACTTTTTAATCGTTCCGTGACCTTTTACACGCATACATAACCTCTCTTTAACTTTTGTTAATACATTTTAAGTATACCAAATTTTAGGATAAAAATTAAGACTATAACAAAAAAAGTTATAGTCTTAAATACTAATCTGTTGGCACATTTGGAACAATTGGTGTGCTTGGATCAACAGATTGCTCTGTTCTCCCATTTTTACTATAATTACTAATTCTAAAAACTCTTACCACTTACGTTGTATTTAATAGAAAAAAACTTGCTTATATTTGATATTCTGAAAAGATATCAAAACCTGATGTGACGCATTTTGCGCCCTCTTTTATCAAATGATGACAGCCATCAGATTTTCCATCTAAAATATTTCCTGGAATGGCAAAAACGTCTCGGCCTTCTTCCAATGCTCTTTCGCATGTAATCAAACTGCCTGAGCGCAGCTTAGCTTCTACTACGATAACGCCTTGTGATAAACCTGCAATAATACGATTTCGCTCTGGAAAATGGAATTTCAGCGGTGCTTCTCCTGCTAGGTACTCACTTAATACGAGGTGATTTTTAGCCATGTACTCCTGCAACTGCTTATTTTCTTTGGGATAATAAACGTCCAGTCCGCAACCGATAACGGCAATCGATGCACCACCGTTTTTTAGAGTTGATAAATGCGCACTGGTATCAATGCCACGTGCCAACCCACTAACGATAACAAAATGATTCCCGAGTTCTTTGACAATTTTCTGTACGGATTTTGTCCCTGTTGCTGATGCTGTTCTTGCTCCTACTACTGCCATTTTTTGGCGATTGAGTAATTCTAAATTTCCTTGATAAAACAGCAAAACAGGTGGATTATAACAATGTTTGAGTTCTAATGGGTATTCGTCATCTAGTATGGAAACACTAGGAAAACAATTAAATTCTTTGCGCAATTCTTTGGTGTCCAGTGCTTTGTATTTTTCCATAAAAAGGATAGGATTTTTACATTTTGAGACGACTGCCATATTACGCAAAGATAGTGATTTCTCTTGCTTTTCTTGATAATCCAAAATAGCTAAAATATTAAGATTTGTTAATCCTGCTTTTTTTAATTTAAACAATTCAAAATTATTCATGCTTTCTACCTCACTAATTTATTATTCGAAAAAAAGCCCTGAAAAACGAGGCTTAGTGAGTGTATTTTACGTATTAATCAAGCGTTTTTATGATTTTTGCAGGATTTCCAGCGAGAACCACGTTATCGGCAAAAGATTTTGTGACGACTGCGCCAGCACCAACGACAACGTTGTCTCCTAAGGTAACCCCAGGTAGAATGCTCACGCTGCCGCCAAACCAAGCATTATCTCCGATAGTGATTGGTGCACCGTATTCAACACCTGAGATACGTTCTTTGGCATCAAGTGGGTGTAACGGTGTTAACAATTGACAATTTGGTCCAAACATTGCATTGTCGCCAATGTGATCTCACAGACATCAAGCATGGTACAGTTATAATTCGCATAGAAATTCTCACCTACATAAATATTTGAACCATAATCACAAACAAAACGTGGATTCATTGTCAATTTTTCATCTGTTGACCCAAACAGAGTTTTTATAATTTCTCTTTGCTTATCACGGTCGTCCTCGTTATTGAACAACTTCATTTTTCGCGTGCTTCCAGACGCATGGCAGTTAGCTCTGCATCTCCAGCATCGTATAGTTGCCCAGCTAACATTTTTCCTTTTTCGCTTGTCATATTAAGACTCCTTTAGCGTGGATTTTATTGGTTCGAATGTTTTACGGTGAATTGGTGTGATGCCATATTTTTTTAGGCCTTCTAAGTGCTCTTTGGTTCCATAGCCAACGTTTTTTTCAAAGCCATACCCAGGATAATCATTGGCATAGTCAGCCATCATGCGGTCACGTGTTACTTTAGCAACGATAGAAGCCGCTGCAATTGATAAGGAGTTGGCATCACCTTTGATGAGTGATTGTTGTGGGATCGAAGTTTCCAAATGCATGGCATCAATTAAAAGATAATCAGGTTTTGTCACCTCACCTTTCAGTTGATTAATGGCTTGCAACATACCGACTTTTGTAGCTTCGTAGATATTAATCTGGTCAATGACATTATTGTCAACAATTCCGATTCCAATTCCTAGAGCACGCGCAAGGATTTCGTGATAAATTTCCTCATGGTGCTTCTTAGGAATTTTTTTAGAATCATTGAGGTGTTTAATTTTACAATTTTTTGGAAGAATAACGCACGCTGTGACAACAGGTCCTGCTAATGGTCCTCTACCAACTTCGTCAATCCCAGCAATGGTTTGGTAACCCTGTTGATAAAGTTCTTTTTCGTAGCGCAGCATATTTTCCAAGCGCAAGTCCTCATCGATATCCGCCTGAATGGCTTTTTTACGCTGCTGAATCGCCTTTTGGACACCTGCACGACTATCTGACTTATAAGCTTGCCAGCGTGCGTCATCAAGGCTCTCAATCGCCGCTAGCGCTTCTTTGATTTCTTTAACGGTCGCCATTTTCAACTTCTCCTACGACATCCAGAGTGTAACGACCAAGTTTGCCTTCGCGGACATCTTTAACAAAAAGACTGTAAAAACGGTCATAATCATCACGAAAGCCCAATTTTTGAGTCATAACCATAATAATCTCAGGCGCTTCTTCTAAGTTGATACCTTTGAAGTGTTCAACAAGACGTTCTGGATAGTATTTTTTAAAGAAATTAAGCCCGAAAATTGTTACCTCATCCATTGGCAAAAGCTGGTCCTTGATAGCACCTGTTAAGGCGAGTTTGAGTCCTACTACTTCATCTTCGAATTTTGGCCAAAGAATCCCTGGGGTATCTAGGATTTCCAAGTCTTTATTAGACTTAAGCCATTGTTGACCTTTAGTAACCCCTGGTTTATTACCAACAACTGCAATTTTTTTACCTGCCAAACGATTCATTAATGTTGATTTACCAGCGTTTGGAATACCGATAATCATTGTGCGCAAGGTTTCTTTTTGAATGCCACGTTCACGTAATTTACCTAATTTATCAGCCATTAGTGATTTGGCGGCATCGGTTACCAATTTTACAGTAGCTTGTTCTTTTGAATTAACAGCTAGGGTTTTGATGCCTTGTTTTTCAAAATAGTTACGCCATTCTTTTGTTCGATTGCTATCAGCAAGATCGGCTTTGTTTAGAATCATCAATTTCGGTTTATCTCCGACGATTTTGGTTAACATTGGATTTTGGCTTGATAGTGGCAAACGAGCGTCAGCCAAAATTGTCACAAAATCAACGTGTTTCAGATTTTCCTGAACTTGTCGGCGTGCTTTTGACATATGCCCGGGAAACCATTGGATGTTAGCCATGTAAAATAAATTCCTTTCATCGATAAGTGTTAAAACTTATATTTTATTATCATTCTTTAGTTTTTATTGCAATTAAAAGCAACTATCAAATCATTTTCTATTATACCATAAACTATTTCTGATTATGGGGAAAAGCTTGCTGCGCAGCTATTGTCATAATCAGAAAAATCTATTCATTCTTGACCATCTTTTGCCAAGGCGATACAATGAAAACGTATCAAAAGGCTTACTAAAGGAGATAAGATGGACGATTATACTGAAATGACAATTGAAACTTACTTGACGGAACGTTTAACTAAAGAAATCGCTGCTTACGAGAAAAAAAGTCACTTTCACCGTGCGTGGTTTATTGTTTTTAAGGTGATTCAAATCATTGTTTTGGCACTTGTTCCGATTTTAGCAAGCCTTCCAATTCCTTGCTTTAAACTGCTTGCTGTTATTGTTTCGTGCCTTGTTTTGGTTCTTGAAGCTCTGCTTGCCGTTTCAAATCACAAAGATAAATGGCGTATTTATCAAGCCACATCAAAAGAACTCGCTTCAGAAAAATTCACCTTTGAAACGACATCTAGCATTTATAAAGAAAAATCAACCGAAGACCGCTTCGCTCTGTTAGTTGACCGTCGTGAAAATATTATCAAAAATAAAGAGTAAAAAACGCCCCTGTTTTTAGATTTTCAGTAGTCGAAGAATTAAGTCCTGCCATTAAAATACGAAGATGGTTGTCTAACCAATGCAAGTAACCTTTAGCAAAAGCGTCTTTTACCCAATCAGGCCGTGCAGATTTATCTTGACTGAATTTGTTCAGAAAATCAAAAAAAGAGATGCAATGTCTCTTTTTTCTATATGTTACATAAGTTCGTTAAAGTCCCAGACTTCTGTCCAGCCTTCGTAAAAATCAGGTTCGTGACAAACCATGAGAATGCTTCCTTTGTAGGTTTTTAGGGCACGTTTGAGTTCTTCTTTGGCATCAACATCCAAGTGGTTGGTTGGTTCGTCAAGGACAAGAACGTTATTTTCACGATTCATTAATAAACAGAAGCGAACTTTGGCTTGCTCACCACCTGAGAGCACCTGAATTTGACTTTCGATATGTTTTGAAGTCAATCCACAATGTGCAAGTGCTGCACGAACTTCTGCTTGATTGAGCGCTGGGAAAGCATCCCAAACAGCTTCCAGCGGCGTTTGACGATTTCCTGCTACGACTTCTTGTTCAAAATAACCAAGTTCGATATAATCGCCACGTTCAACACTACCTGAAATTGGCGGGATAATACCAAGCAAGCTTTTCAACAAAGTCGTTTTACCGATACCATTGGCACCAATGATAGCCACTTTCTGATTGCGCTCAAAAGTGAGATTGAGTGGTTTTGTCAATGGGTGGTTATAACCAATTTCTAAATTTTGTGTCTGGAAGATGAAACGACTTGGTGTACGTGACTCTTTAAATTCAAAAGAGGGTTTCGGCTTTTCAGATTGTAATTCGATGCGTTCCATCTTATCCAATTTTTTCTGACGTGACATTGCCATATTACGTGTTGCAACACGCGCCTTGTTACGATTAACAAAGTCTTGCAAGTCTGCGATTTCTTTCTGTTGACGTTCATAAGCTGCTTCTAATTGTGCTCTTTTCATGGCATAAACAGCTTGGAAATTATCATAATCACCAGTATAACGCACCAAATCATGATTTTCCACATGATAAACGATATTGATAACATCATTTAAGAATGGAATGTCATGTGAAATCAAGACAAAGGCATTCTCGTAATTCTGTAAATAACGTTTCAACCATTCGATGTGTTCGGCATCAAGGTAGTTAGTCGGTTCGTCCAAAAGTAAGATATCTGGCTTTTCAAGCAACAGTTTTGCCAATAACACCTTAGTACGTTGCCCGCCAGAAAGTTCGGTAACATCAGAATCCATACCAAAATCCATCACACCAAGGGCACGCGCGACTTCATCGATTTTAGCGTCTAAGGTGTAAAAATCACGTGATTCCAGACGTTCTTGTAGTTCCCCTACTTCTTCAATCAAAGCGTCCATATCAGCGCCATCATCCGCCATAGACATATAAATCTCGTTGATACGTGCTTCTGTCTTGAAAAGCTCATCAAAAGCTGTTCGCAAAACGTCACGCACGCTCATTCCTGCCTCAAGAACCGTGTGTTGATCCAAATAACCTGCCGTTACGTATTTTGACCACTCTACTTTTCCCTCATCTGGTTGCAAATGACCAGTAACAATGCTCATAAAGGTTGATTTTCCTTCACCATTGGCTCCGACAAGACCGATATGCTCCCCTTTTAACAGACGAAATGAGACATCCTCAAAAATCGTGCGCTCACCAAAACCATGACTTAAATGTTTAACTTCTAAAATACTCATTACTTATATACTTCCATTCGTTTTTTATTGAAAATAGCTGCGCCAGCAGCCTAATTTTCAAATAATCTTTTCAATTATAGCATGATTTTAAAGCCTAAATCAATGCTTTCTTTTATGAAAACGTTGATTTTCAGTAATTAAAAAAGCTCTTGAACAAGAGCTTGAAAAATCATTCAGAAATGGTTTTGGGTTGTGCGTGATGTGAAAAGATTTGTTTGAGAATTGGGTAGAGAATTGGAACAGAGGCAATCGTTACCAGAGCTGAACCGAATGTGCCACCGATTTTAACCAAGGCTGCTAGGAAAGCAACTTGAAACTGGAGACCACCGACAATGCTATTAATAACCGTGTATTTGACAAGGTTGCTAATAATTTTTGTTATCGCTGCAACAATCCCAACAATGATAACGTTGCGCGTTTTATCATCAGAGTGCATTAATTTTTCAAACACAAAATGAAGAACCAGACAAACTATCAAAGACTCTAATATGGTAATCCAAACTTCTGCAGCGTATCCATTTAACACATCGAATAAACCTAGTCCGATAGCTGCTACTAGCGCACCTAATCGTGAACCGTAAAGTAAAACAGCAACAACCACTAAAGCATTTCCGAAATGGACAAATTGAGCTCCAAGAGGAATACGCAAAAATTGGACACTAATGAAAATTAAAGCCGCATATAAGCTTAATTCGACAAGTTGACGTGTAGTGAGATGTTTCATTCTTTTTCCTCCTTCAAGCGCTTCATTTGAATGGCTAAATCCAACAAATAAGGTTCATAACAAAGTCCTAATTTCAAATCTCGTTTCAACTCTAAAGTCAATTGCAAGGTTTTATCAATAAAATCAAGCGCTACTTCTGCTGTTTTATCCAACGATAAGCCATGAAAATAACCAGCTCCCAAAACAGCACACAATAAATCACCTGTTCCAAAAAAATGATGCGGATAAGCCCTAGACATATGATAAGTAATGTTGTCGCTCTGCTGATTGAAATGTGCTAATCCGATTTGCTCTGCTTCAAAAGAAACACCCGTTAAAATCACGTGCTTATTATGAAATTTTTCTAGCCTTAAAAGCAATTCTTCAATATCTCTTCTTGTATAATCTTCACCGAGATAAGGAACATCTGCTAGTAAACAAGCTTCAGTAATGTTTGGCGTAATGACATCAGCATTCTGGCAAAATTGCTGCATGACGGTCACAAAATCTTGCTGATAACCTACATACAAACGCCCATTGTCAGCCATGATAGGGTCAACAAAACGTGCCAGTTTTCTTTGTTTAGCAAATTTTGCTATTTGATGCAATTGTTCTTGAGAGTTGAAATACCCAGTCACCAAGCCATCAACAGAAAAATTTAAGGTATTCCACTGGGTTAAAAAGCCTGTTGCCGCTTGATTCAATTCTGTAATACTAATATTTTCAAAACCACCTGTATGCGACGATAAAAGCACTGTTGGCAACGGAATGACCTCAATCTGACAAGCTGACAAAACAGGTAAAGCCGTTGACAAGGCGACCTTGCCCAAACCGACAATATCATTGGCAACGATAACTGACTTTGTAGGTTTCTTCATAAAAAGCAACTTTCTAATCTTTTCTCTAAAATAGTGATATCTTTAGATTAAGAGATTAAAAATATTGTAAGAAAATTCAATTTATAATACAATAGAAACAATTAAAAACTGTATGGGGACAGTCTATGACAAGTAAATATCAAGAAATCATGACGGCTATTGTAGAACAAATCGAATCTGGAATCTTAAAAAAAGGGGATAAAATCCCTTCAATTCGTGCCCTTAGTCAAACTTATCATTGTAGCAAAGACACGGTACAACGAGCACTCTTGGAACTCAAATTTAAAAATTACATCTATGCTGTTAACAAGAGCGGTTATTACGTTCTTGAAGGCAAAAGTCAAAAAGAAGAGCCGCTTAATTTGAGTTTGACAGAATATAATAACATGGCGTACGAGGATTTCACGACGTGTTTGACAGAAACGTTAGTTAATCGCGAAAATTACCTTTTTAACTACTACTATCAACAACAAGGGTTGCAAGAATTAATTCTATCCTTAAAAAACTACTTGGAAAAAGGGGCTATTTATGCTAAGGAAAACGAGATTTTAGTCACTTCAGGAACCCAACAAGCACTTTATATTCTTTCACAAGTTTCATTTCCAAATAAAAAGACAACGATTCTCTTAGAACAGCCGACTTATCACCGTATGATTGATTTGGTGACTTCACAAAATCTTCCTTACCAGACGATTGAGCGTGATTTTAATGGCATTGATTTGACGACATTAGAACGATTGTTTAAAATGCAAGACATCAAGTTTTTCTACACGATTTCACGATTTTCAAACCCACTCGGGCTATCTTATACCGCAACTGAAAAGCAAAAAATTGTAGAATTAGCTCAAAAACATGACGTTTACATCATCGAAGATGATTACATGGGAGATTTCACGAAATCAACGGATTTACCCTTGCATTATTATGATACGTCAGGTCATGTTATCTACTTAAAATCATTTTCAATGACCATTTTCCCAGCTTTGCGTCTTGGGACAATTGTGCTTCCTCAGCCACTAATGCAAGCTTTTCTAGAACACAAAAAAATGATTGACTATGACACCAATCTCATTATGCAAAAAGCCTTGTCTCTCTATTTGGATAGTGGCATGTTTGAAAAAAATCTGAATTATCTGAGTCAGGTCTTTCATGAACAAGTTGCTAAAACGACCGTGCTTCTCTCACAATTTCCAAATATTCAGCATTACAGCGCATCGCTCCAGTACCTTTTGATTGAATTGCCGCAAGATAGACATTTAGGAGAACTCAAATTCACCAATAAAATCAATTATTTAGAAAATAGTTATCTGACAACTCCTCAAAAGTGTTTTATCCAAATTCCAAATGATATTTATTTATCAGAAACGCTAAATATTATTGCAAAATAATCTAATATATAATGCAAAGAATCCCCAGAAATTTAGCTTTCTGAGGATTCTTATGTTTATATTAATAATCTGGACGTAAAACACCTGTGACTGTTTCTTTGGTAGCTTCAACATCATCGTCAATGACAACGTCAATAATGCGTTTCGCATCTTCTGGTGGGCATGATACCAATGGTAAACGCAATGGACCAGCTTCAAATCCAAGGTAATTCAACACCGCTTTGACTGGTGCAGGACTAGGATAAGAGAATAATGCATTGACTTTCGGAATGAATTGACGTTGAATAGCTGCTGCTTTTTTTATATCGCTATTTTCAATCGCTGTAAGCATTTCGTCATCGTTAACGTGAGAGGCAACAAAAATAACACCGTCAACCCCAAGATTCATCGCATGAAAAGCGTCGCCGTCCTCACCTGTATAAATCAAGAAATCATCAGGCTTGTGCTCGATAAGGTAAGCCATATTAGCAAGGCTTGTACATTCTTTCACACCAATAATATTGGGGTGTTCAACCAAACGCAACATGGTTTCTGGTGTCATTTCAACAACACGACCAGGAATATTATAAATGATAATTGGAAGCTCACTCGCATCGGCAATTGCTTTAAAATGTTGATACATACCTTCTTGAGATGGTTTGTTATAATAAGGAACAATAGCAAGACCAGCAGCAAAGCCACCAAATGATAACGCGTTCTTCTGGTGCGCAAATTCGATAGAATCACGTGTGTCATTTGTACCAACACCAGCGATTAACGGCACACGACCATTAACGATTTTTTAACAGCAGCGAAAAGCTTTAATTCTTCATCGTGGGTTAGTGTTGGACTTTCAGCAGTTGTTCCCGCTAACAAGATTCCGTCAGTGTGGTGAGCAAGCAAATGTTCAACAAGTTTTGGCAGAGCGTCAAAATTAATTGATTCGTCGGCATTAAATGGGGTAATCATCGCAGTGATGATTTTTACATTTCTTAAATCTTCAATAGCCATAGTAATCTCCTATTCTGTTAATTGTGTGAGATTTAGGGATTTGTTTAGAGTAAATACGCTCAAAGACCAGTCTCCTAGGAAACTGACTTGAGTTATTTATGATTATTTGAGTTCAAATTTAAGCTCTTTAGTTGGGTGTACAAGACCACGTTTATGGAGAGTCTCAGCAATTTGAACAGAATTCCATGCTGCACCTTTAAGAAGGTTGTCTGAAACAACCCACATATGGATACCATTTTCAACGTCTAAGTCTTTACGGATACGACCAACGAATGTTTCGCGTTTGCCAATAGCATTAGCAGCTTGTGGGTAAACTTGATTAGCAACATCATCTTCAAGGACAGCTCCTGGGAAGGCAGCAATTGCCGCTTTAAGTTCTTCAATTGGCGCTACTTCTTTTGTTTCGATGTAAACAGATTCGGAATGAGAGAAAAGAACTGGCACACGAACACAAGTTGCAGAAACTGGAAGGTCTGGTTCTTCCATGATTTTCTTCGTTTCGTTTGTCATTTTCATTTCTTCGTAAGTGTAGTCATTGTCAGTAAAGACATCAATTTGCGCAAGAGCGTTAAATGCGATTGGGAAGTGTTTCTTATCACCACCGCATGGCAAAATATCAGCGTGAACATCTTTTGGTTCAGCACCGTCATTGACTACTTCTTTGATTTCACGAATAGTTTCGTTAATAGCTGATTGACCTGCACCAGATACGGCTTGGTACGTTGAGATGATAATACGGCTCAAGCCCCATTTTTGGCGGACAGGTTCCAAAGCAACCATCATTTGGATAGTTGAACAGTTTGGAGAAGCAATGATACCGTTGTGAGCATCCAAAGCGTGAGCATTGACTTCAGGTACGACCAGTGGCACATCTGGATTTTGACGGAAATATGATGTGTTATCGACAACAACCGCTCCTGCTTTAACAGCATATGGAGCGAATTTCGCTGACACAGAACCACCTGCAGAGAAAAGAGCAATATCAACGCCTTCAAATGAATCTTCGGTTGTCAATTCAACAGTAACATCTTGTCCCTTATACTTCAATACTTTTCCAGCAGAACGTGAAGATGACAAAAGACGTACTTTGGCAATAGGGAGTGTTGATTGTTCTAATTGTTGAATCATGCGAGTTCCAACGGCGCCTGTGGCACCAACGACAGCGACTGTATAGCCCATTTCAATACCTCTTCCTGAAAAATAGTGTACTATTCTCAATTTTCTAAAAAATTATAGTAGATACATTATACAATTTTTTGAGGTAAAAGAAAAGACTGAATTTTAAAAATATTTTGACAACAAAAAACTCCCTACCAAAAAGTAGGGAGACGAGGCACTCAAACGAGTGTGACAAAAAGGTTCACACAAATTGTCAAGGTCCGCTCCTGCGTTTCTAGTCGAACTAGAATGACCTCCTCTGCGCAAATAAACTCTCAAATCGAGTTAATTCGGCTCATCGCATGCAACTAGTATATCACAGATAGTAAGATTTGCAAAGAGCTACTCCTACATCAACGGTGCGATGGTTTTGACAAGGAGTCCGATGATTTTTTCGTGTGCTGGGCGGTTGTTAACCATTTCAGGGGTAACGCGTTTGCAGTCTTTTAAGGTTTGCATACAGTCCTTATAAATATCCTGAATGGCATCAACTTTGTACATATAGGTAGCACATTCAAAATGGTGATACAAACTACGGTAATCAAGGTTAATTGTCCCAACAACAGCCTTGCTATCATCGCTAATAAAGACTTTAGCATGAACAAAACCTGGTTTATAAAGGTAAATTTTAACACCAGAGCGCATGAGTTTGCTGAAATAAGTCCTAGCTAGAGCATATGGAATTGGTTTGTCAGGAATTCCTGGCATAATAATTCGGACATCTACACCACGTTCAGCCGCAAAGCAGATAGCATGCTCCATTTCACTATCCAAAATCAGGTAAGGTGTCATGATATAAACGTAATCTCTGGCGTGGTTGAGGATGTCGATATAAACATTTTCTCCTACTTTATCGGTATCCAAAGGAGAATCTCCATAAGGAATGACATAACCGTTGGCACGCCTTGATTTATCATGTTCAACTAGATAAGGTTCGATAACCAATTCTTTTTCGGTTACAGACCACATTTGCAAGAAGAGCACGACAAAACTGTTAACAGCTTCGCCCTCAAGCATGATTGCAGTATCTTTCCAATGACCAAAACGTTCTAATTTATTAATGTATTCATCTGCCAAATTCACGCCACCTGTGAAGCCGACTTTACCGTCGATAACAATGATTTTTCGGTGGTCACGGTAATTATAATAAGTCGAGATAAATGGTGAAATCGGTAAAAATGCCTTTGCTTGAATTCCTAGTTTTTTCAAACGTTGTGTGTAGTCAAAAGACAAGGTTGAAAATTCAATCATGCCATCATAAAGAACACGAACTTCAACGCCTTCTTTCACTTTTTGCTCGAGAATACTAAGAATTTCACCCCACATAACTCCCTCAGCGATGATGAAAAATTCCATAAAAATGTACTTTTCGGCTTTAAGTAGCTGTTTTTTTAATTCTTCAAAAAAAGCTTCACCAATCGGAAAATAAGTGACCTCTGTATTTTGATAAGCTGGGAAATTTCCACGGCTACGTTCAAAATATTGTACCAAATGATAAGTCGTCGATGTGTTATCTTTTAAAGCTTTCAAAATCTCTTGATTGTCTGGCAAATATTCAGCACTGCTATCAACCAATTCATTCATTTGTCGCTTAAGCCCACGATAGCTCCAGTCAAGTTTGGTATAAATGAGAAAAAGTGACCCTAATAATGGCGCAATCATAACCAAAATCAGCCATGTAACGCGCGAGAGAGCATCCATTTCACTATTTACCAAATATAAAACAACTGTAATAGCCAAAGCGCGCTCGATAATTTCCATCCAAATGCGGTATTGATCAAGCCAAATAAAGGAAGCTATCAAGAAAAATAGTTGCAGTATCAAGAAAACAGAAATAACGGTTGTTCGACTAAAAATCCCTCGAAGAAAACTACGTCGGCTCTTGTCCAACAAGCGCATAGCTTTATCTTTGTTTTTATTTTCGATAATCATAAATAACCTCCATGTTCATCTGTTCTTGTTAACCATTATATCATATTTTCCACTTCGTTTTTCTATTGAAAAACCTGAACTAAAAAAGCCAACCGAGGTTGACTTTTTGACTATGTTAATTTTAGAACAATCCGATAACTGTACCGTCTTCAGCGACGTCCATGTTAAGTGCAGCTGGTTTTTTAGGTAAACCAGGCATTGTCATCACATCACCTGTGAGAGCGACGATGAAGCCTGCACCGGTTTTTGGTACAAATTCGCGGATTGTGATATTAAAGCCTTCTGGTGCTCCGAGGAGTGCTTGGTTATCAGAGAAGCTGTATTGTGTTTTAGCCATACAAACTGGCAATTTATCCCAGCCGAATTGGGCAAATTGTTTTAATTGTGTTTTGACTTTTTTGCCAAAGATAACTTTGGCACCGCCATAGATTTCAGTCACAATCTTAGTGACTTTTTCTTCAAGAGAATCTTCGTCTGAATAAAGGCGTTTGTAATCGGCATTACCATTTTCAACAGCATTAACAACAGCATTGGCAAGGTCGACACCGCCGTCAGCCCCATTTGCCCAAACGCTAGCAAGTTCTACTGGAACGTTGATTTCAGCGCAAAGTTCTTTAAGCACAGCGATTTCAGCTTCAGTATCTGCGACAAATTCATTGATTGCTACAACTGCTGGTACGCCAAATTTACGAACATTTTCAACGTGGCGTTTAAGGTTAGCAAATCCAGTGCGAACCGCTTCAACATTTTCTTCACCAAGATCTGTTTTAGCTACGCCACCATGCATTTTAAGGGCACGAATTGTAGCAACAATAACAACCACATCTGGTGTTGTCGGAAGATTTGGTGTTTTAATATCAAGGAATTTTTCAGCGCCAAGGTCAGCACCAAAACCTGCTTCTGTGACTGTGTAATCAGCTAAGCGAAGCGCTGTTGCTGTTGCAAGAACTGAGTTACAACCATGAGCAATGTTGGCAAATGGTCCGCCGTGAACAAAAGCTGGTGTTCCGTAAATCGTTTGAACAAGGTTTGGTTTGATGGCGTCTTTAAGGATAAGCGTCAAAGCACCTTCGACTTTAAGATCACGAACGTAAACTGGTGTACGGTCATAACGGTAAGCAACCACGATATTTGCCAAACGTTCTTTCAAATCGTTGATATCAGTTGCCAAACACAAGATTGCCATGATTTCTGAGGCAACAGTGATGTCAAAGCCATCTTCACGTGGAATACCGTTAACAGGGCTGCCAAGACCAATTGTGACATGACGAAGGGCGCGGTCATTGAGGTCAACAACACGTTTCCAAATAATACGACGTTGGTCAATGCCAAGCTCGTTTCCTTGATGAAGGTGATTATCGATAATTGCTGAAAGGGCATTGTTTGCCGTCGTAATCGCATGCATATCACCTGTAAAGTGGAGGTTAATATCTTCCATCGGAAGAACTTGGGCGTAACCACCACCTGCTGCTCCACCTTTGATTCCCATGACAGGACCAAGAGATGGTTCACGCAAAGCAAGCATAGTTTTTTTGCCGATTTTATTTAAAGCATCAGCAAGACCGATTGATATTGTTGATTTTCCTTCACCTGCTGGTGTTGGGTTAATCGCTGTCACAAGAACCAATTTACCTGGTTTATTTTCTTGGACAGATTTGATTTTATCGAAAGATAATTTGGCTTTGTATTTACCATAAAGTTCAATATCATCAAATGTAATACCGACTTTTTCAACAATTTCTGTGATTGGTTTGAGTTCGACAGTTTGTGCAATTTCGATATCAGATTTCACGGAATTCTCCTCTAGTTAGTTAATGATTAATAAAAATATTATAACACATTTTTCAAAAACGCATGTTATTTCTTGAGATAAATATCAACGTTCGTGTTTTATGTTTATGAAATTTAGAAAAATAATTTTAAATTAATTGAAAACAAATTTTTGTTAAACACGATAACTTAGGATAAAGAGGATTGTCTCGGTCAAAAGTTTTAAGAGAATTAAACCAAGTCCAATGCTAATCAGAACTTTTAACATAAAATAATTACAAGTCAAAATGACAGCGCCTAATAGGAAATACCGAACAATCGAGATCAAAAGTGGATTACTTCGATTGAAGACAAGATTTGCATTTAGTAAGCATTGGGGTGTTGCACTGATAAGACGCGCTAAAATAACAGAAATTAAGAGATTTTTAGTTAAAGCGACCAGCGTAAATAATGCTAATGCATCAACTATCGCTGCTAAAATAGACGCGCCAGAGAATTTTAAAAACGGGCTGTAAATCCGAACAGAATCTTGAATTGGTCGAAAATGAGAGCTTTCGTTCCCTTCGATATAGACCGTTTCGATTGGAACTTCATGAATGTCATAGCCGCTCTGATCCGCTTCAAGCAACATATTAAATTCATACTCGAAACGTTCGCCTTTTAGCGATAACAGCTAAGGGATTAATTCTGTCGATAAACCACGTAAGCCAGTTTGAGTATCAGCAATGGCTACTCCTGTCACTAATCGGAAAAGTTGAGCGGTTACTTTATTTCCAAAACGGCTTCTAGCAGGCACTTTTCCGACAAAAGCACGCACACCAAGGACGCTGCTTTCTGGATGATGTTGCGTCGCACGTGCAACTTTGACTATACCTTTAATTAAATGTTGCCCATCACTATCAACCGTAATCATAATATCATTATTGACAAATACGGTTTGAATATGCGTAAAAGCTGTCTTGAGCGCTGCACCTTTTCTAAGATTGTTGGGGTGAATCAGCACCGTAGCCCCAAATTGTTCAACTTGATGATAAAACGTGTCATAAGAAGCGTCGCTACCATCATTGACAACAACGATATCTGCTTGAAGTTCTTTTTTGATATCTTGCACGACTTGAACAAGCCGCCGGTCTGGTTCATAAGCTGGAATGACAATGTACATAATAGAGATTCCTTTCTTCTTGTGAACCCAAAACTATTTCTTAAAATCCACCAGGACCTCCGCCGGCACCAAGTCCACTTTCAGTAATTTCTGTTTCACCGTTGACAATCAAAGTTCCGCCATTGCATTGTAAGTTGCATTACTACTGAAGTCAAAGGCTGATTGTCCAGTGATATTAATTGTTCCACCGTTAACTACTAAATCACCGTTTGAGTCAATACCGTCTGTGTCACCGTCTGCCATATTAATTGTAATATCCCCGCCATTGATTGTGATGAGAACGCCATCTTGTGCTTCCATTTCGTCACCTGTAAATGCCCAGTCTGTCGCATTGATACCGTCATCTGAGGCGTTAATTGAGATAGTACCGTCATTGATTGTGATAGTCTTACTTTCCAAACCTTCGACACATGATTGAATATCGATTGTTTCGCCATCAATCACCAAGTCATTAGAAGCGTGGATACGTCATCACCTGCATTAATGGTAATATTTCCTGATTGAATGTAGATATTTCCTAAAGAAGTATCTTCGTCATTATCGGAATGAATCTTCGGTAGAAGTTAAATTAAGGGTTGAATTATAAATATCGATAGCGCCATTGGCAAAAAATAGCATTTTTACTTGAAGCTATACTAGACGTGGTTTCTGTAATATTCGTCCCAAAAGTATCCTGTGCTAACGCTGTTTTTAAATAATCTGCACTAGAAAGTGTAATATCTGCTACATAATACGCTGTATTGCTTGTATTTCCTGTTGTAATGGTGATAGAGATATTGTCATCTTGATATGAAGTGTCTGTTGTCGTCGCTTCACCAGTATCTGTCGATGCCGTCGTGCTACTTGTTTCTGCAGCAACTTTGGTTACCGCTGATGGTATCACAAATGTTTTCAAAAGAACATAAACATTTACAGATAATAAAGCTGCGCTAAACAACAAAGTGTAAGCATGTTTTTTTAGAAAGCTCATCACCTCCTCCTTTCATGCAACGTAAGCTTAATTAAGTCTATCGAATTTGGCTAAAGATTTTCTGAAAAATAGCTAAAAGAAAACTTAATTCTTGATTTTCTATTAAACAATTTACGAAAAAAATGTTTTTGTGTACAATAAATCTATGAAAATCTTAATCACATCTGGTGGAACAACCGAAAAAATCGATTCTGTTCGCGGCATTACTAATCACGCAACAGGAAGTTTAGGAAAATACATTGCAGAAATATTTTTAGAAAATGGACATGAGGTGACTTTAGTAACAACCAAAGGAGCTGTCAAACCACAAAAACAGCCACATTTGACAACCTATATTGTCTCAAATGTTGACAGTTTGGTTGAAACTTTAGAGCCACTTGTTAAAACACATGACGTTTTTATTCATAGCATGGCTGTGTCTGATTACACTCCTGTCTATATGACTGATTTAGATGAGGTTGAAAACGCCGAGCATATTCCAGATTTGCTGACACAGCAAAAAACTGAATCAAAAATTTCATCTAAAGCAGACTATCAAGTCCTCTTTTTGAAGAAAACACCGAAGGTTATCAGTTTGGTCAAAATATGGAATCCTGATATCATGCTGATTGGCTTTAAATTGTTGGTTAACGTCAGCAAGGATGAATTGTTTGCGGTGGCGCGTGCTAGTTTGAAGAAAAATAAAGCACACTATATCGTCGCCAATGATTTAAATGAAATCAATGGGACACAGCACCACGCTTATTTACTCAGTGAAAACGATATAACCGAAGCCGAAACAAAAACTGAGCTGGCTAAATTAATTTTTGAAAGGGTGACAAATCATGACTAAAACAATCGTACTGGCTGTTTCAGGGAGTATTTCTGCCTATAAAGCAGCTGATTTAAGCAATCAGTTAACCAAATTAGGGTATCAAGTGCACGTTTTAATGACTGAAGCCGCAACGCAATTTATAACGCCACTAACATTGCAAGTTTTATCAAAAAAAGCTGTTCATCTTGATGTTATGAAAGAAGACGACCCAAAAGTTGTTAATCATATTGAACTAGCAAAACAAGCCGACTTATTCGTAGTTGCTCCTGCTTCTGCTAATACAATCGCTAAATTAGCTCATGGTATCGCAGATAATATTGTCACAGCAACTGCGCTAGCTTTGCCGACAAATATTCCAAAATTGATTGCGCCAGCTATGAATACCAAGATGTATGACAATCCACTAACGCAACGCAATTTACAAAACTTGCAAGAAGTCGGTTATCAAGAAATTGAACCGCGTTCAAGCATGCTTGCCTGCGGTGATGTTGGACGTGGTGCTCTTGCCGGATTAGACGCTATCATTCAAAAAATTCAAGACACCATTGAGAACTAAAAATCAAAATCGATACTTGTCAAGACAGTTTTAAATTTGTATAATGAATCAGGCATTTGAAAAACTAAAAATTCCAGATGCTACATTTTTCAGTCTATTTAGGAGGCATCATGAAAAAAAATAAAGCAGCAACCGATGTTGCTATTATTGCTATCTTCTTTGCTATTATGCTTGTGATAAATTTTCTAACAAGTTTAGTGTTTAACCTTTGGCCTGTTCCGATCAAGCTTACGCTCGTGCATGTTCCAGTTATTATCGCTTCTATTGTCTATGGACCACGAATTGGCGCTATCCTAGGTGGATTAATGGGGATTATGAGTGTTACCGTAAACACTCTGACATTGTTACCAACAAGTTATCTCTTTTCTCCATTTGTTGAAAACGGGAATTTTGCTTCACTAATCATTGCTCTTGTTCCACGTATTCTAATCGGTATAACACCTTATTTTGTTTATAAATGGCTACATAATAGAACTGGACTCGTTATCGCTGGTGCGATTGGTTCGATGACAAATACCATTTTCGTTTTAGGAGGCATTTTCCTACTCTTCTCAAACGTCTATAACGGAAACATCCAAGTTCTGCTTGCTGTTGTTTTCGAAACAAATGCTAACGCTGAAATGATTAGTTCTGCCATCCTAACACTTGTGCTTGTTCCAAGTTTACAAAAAATTAAAAATTAACGTTGAAAATCATGGGCTAAAAAGCTTGTGATTTTTTACTTAAAGCTAGTAAAATTTTCAAGTTTTTTCACAAAAAAGTAAGTGTTTTTAAGGATTGGGCAACCGTTTGTGTAATCTTCGGAAAAATCCCTCAAACCCCTTATATATCAATATATTCACTTATCTCAAATTAGGACTAGAAAAATCTTTTACAAAGTGGTATAATGAAAGCGTTTAGAAGAACAGATAAAAGGAGTTCCACTATGACTTACACTGAAAACTATCAAAAATGGCTTGACTTTGCGGAACTACCTGACTATCTCCGCGAAGAATTAGTAGCCATGGATGAGAAGACCAAAGAAGATGCCTTCTACACAAATCTTGAGTTCGGTACTGCAGGTATGCGTGGTATCATTGGTGCTGGTACTAACCGCATTAACATCTACGTTGTCCGCCAAGCAACTGAAGGTTTGGCGAAACTCATCGAAACTAAAGGTGAAGATGTTAAAAAACGTGGTGTTGCGATTGCTTACGATTCTCGCCACTTCTCACCAGAATTCGCATTTGAATCTGCTCAAGTTTTAGCAAAACATGGTATTAAAGCTTATGTCTTTGAGTCACTTCGTCCAACACCAGAATTGTCATTTGCAGTTCGTCATCTTGGGACATTTGCAGGCATCATGGTAACTGCTAGTCATAACCCAGCTCCATTTAACGGTTACAAAGTTTATGGTGAAGACGGTGGACAAATGCCACCAGCTGATGCTGATGCTTTGACTGACTTTATCCGTGCTATTGAAGATCCATTTGCTATCGAATTGGCTGACCTTGAAGAAAGCAAGACTTCTGGTCTTATCGAAGCTATCGGTGAAGCTGTTGATGCTGAATACCTTAAAGAAGTTAAAGATGTTAACATCAACCAAAAATTGATTGATGAATACGGTAAAGACATGAAGATTGTTTACACACCACTTCATGGTACTGGTGAAATGCTTGCTCGTCGTGTACTTGCTCAAGCTGGTTTTGATTCAGTTCAAGTTGTTGAAGCTCAAGCTGTTCCAGACCCAGATTTCTCTACTGTAAAATCTCCAAACCCAGAAAACCAAGAAGCTTTTGCTCTTGCTGAAGAACTTGGTCGCAAAGTTGACGCTGACGTTCTTGTCGCAACTGACCCAGACGCTGACCGTCTCGGTGTTGAAATTCGTCAAGCAGACGGTTCATACCGTAACCTTTCTGGTAACCAAATCGGTGCTATCATCGCTAAATACATTCTTGAGGCTCACAAAACTGCCGGAACTCTTCCAGAAAATGCGGCTTTGGCAAAATCAATCGTTTCAACTGAATTGGTAACAAAAATCGCTGAAAGCTACGGCGCTACAATGTTTAATGTCTTGACCGGTTTCAAATTTATCGCTGAAAAAATTCAAGAATTTGAAGAAAAGCACAATCACACTTACATGTTTGGTTTCGAAGAAAGCTTCGGTTACCTCATTAAACCATTCGTACGCGATAAAGATGCCGTTCAAGCTGTTCTTATCGTTGCTGAAATAGCAGCTTACTACCGCTCACGTGGTTTGACATTGGCTGACGGTATCGAAGAAATCTACAAAGAATACGGATACTTCGCAGAAAAAACAATCTCAGTTACGCTTAGCGGCGTTGATGGAGCTGCTGAAATCAAGAAAATCATGGATAAATTCCGTGACAATGCTCCTGCACAATTCAACACAACTGACATTGTAAAAACGGAAGACTTCTTGGCTCAAACAACCACAAGCGCAAACGGCGTTGAAAAATTGACAACTCCACCAAGCAATGTATTGAAATACACACTTGCAGATGCTTCTTGGATTGCCGTTCGCCCTTCAGGTACTGAACCAAAAATCAAATTCTATATTGCTACGGTTGGTACAGACTTAGCTGATGCAGAAACTAAAATTGCTAATATCGAAAAAGAAATCAACGATTTCGTTAAATAATCATTGATTGATTAATATCAAAACAACTCCTTCTATCATGAGGGAGTTGTTTTTACTTCATAACTATATTCATTTTAAAGTAAAAAGGTTTTAAAAGAACTTGGTTGCATCATTATATTTATGCAACAAAAAACACCTCATAATCATGAGGTGCTCAAATATATAAATAGCCAAAGAACCAAGATTAGACGTTACCAGTTAGCCATGCGATGATAAAGAATAAAGCGAAACCAAATAGATAAACAAGACCAATGATTGATAACCTTTTAAGCCAAGTTTAACTTGATGTTCTTTGTTATTTACTAATGAATAATTAAGATAAGCAAAGAATGGTGTTGTGATGAACGATGCAATCATTGCAAAACGAAGCATTGTTGCAACATTACCAGCAAAAAGATAAACAATGACCAATCCAATAACCGCTGTCAATGTTACCCAACCATAAAGTACTTTTTGAGAAGCTTCCTTTTTGTCAAGAAGCAGACGGAGCGCTTCGTTATTCGCACGTGAATACCCGTCAATAACTGTGATAACCGTTCCGAAAATACATAGGAAAGCAATAAGCGTAATCAAGAAACGAGACCATTCGCCAAGAACAGAAGCGTACATATTGACAAATTGAGCAATGTAAGCTGCTGAAGCGCTTTGTACTTCTTCACTTGAACCAAATTGAATAAGGGCACCCAAAGCACAGAAAATGAGGGCTAAAATGGCTGTTCCGATATAACCAGTATTGAAATCAAAAATAGCATCTGCTTCTGACATTTTGACTTGTTTGCGCTTTTCGACAGACCACATTGAGTTGATTGCTGAAATTTCAATCGGGCAAGGCATCCACCCCCATCAATGATACAATAAATGGCAGAGCTGCCATACGCCAAGGCGTAGGAGCTTCAAAATCTGGTGCGTATTCACGGTGTTTAAATAGAACAATAACCACAGCTACAACAGTCGCAATTGTCAAGGCTGTCATGACCCATTTTGCTAACGAATCAAGGAATTTGTAACCGCCAATCAACAACATCGCCCAAATAATCACGATGATAATTGTTGTTAATTGAGAAATGCTTAGCCCAAATCCATTTGGAAAAATGTTGTAAAGAATAGCTGCACAAAGAATACCAACCCCTGCTATGTTAACGATAGCTGAGAAAATATTCAAAACAAAGAAAATCGCTAACTAACCTTTACCTTTTTCGGCATATCCTTCAATCAAACTCTTGTCATTTTCCATGGTATATTGTGACCCAAAACGGAAAAATGGGTATTTGAAAATATTGATGAGAAGAATCACTAGTGCTAATTGCCAGCCATAGATAGCTCCTGCTTATGCAGAGGATACAATGTGTGAGCCGCCAACCGCGGCAGAAGCCATCAAGATACCTGGACCAAGCGCTTTTAGCTTAGTTCGCCAATTCGATTGTTGTTCTATATTTTCAGTCATAAAACAGACCTCTTTCTAAATAAACTTTTTAATATTCAGATAATTCTGAATTGTGTAAATCTAATTTTACAACTTCCCTATCAGAAAGTCAACCTTATTTTAGGAAAAAGTTTGAAAAAAATGAACATTAAAAATCCCCGCTTTTCAAAGCGAGGAAAATCATAAATTTACAGCTTAGTTAAATAGATTTTTAAAGAAATTAACAATTGCTTGCCAAATGTTCGCTAGGAAGCCTTTACTTGATTCCAAAACGTCTGTGGCATCAAAATTAAGATTAATTCCTTTAAATGTTGAACTTGCATTTGAAACAATGCTATCTTTCAAAGAAGCAAGTGTTGATTTAAAATTACTGCTATCAATGATACTTGATTTTGAAAGGTTAAAAGCAAAGTTAACAATCACGGTAATTTGGTCACTTGACAAAACATCTTTTAGCTCATAATTATCAAGGGTTTCTTCAACGATTTTACGAACCTCTTCTTTTGAAACGCCATCACCAGCATCTGCAACGGCTGATTTAATGTCGGTTAAGGCAACGTTCAATTTGTCAGCATCATAACCGTATGTTCCTTGATTCTCAGAGTTGATAGTCGATAGAGCTTCTAACTCTTCTTGAGCTAATTCTTTACTTTCATCAGAAACATCAGCACTATTTTCTTCTAAAGAATAATAAATCCCAGCTAACGCTGACTCACCTGTAACAGCGATGGGGGAAGCTACTGTAATAGCTGCGTGCTCAATACCTAGTGTAACAGCTGCATTTCGATACATATCTTCAGTAACTTTTGTAATATTCTCTGGTGTGACAATATTAACTGCCAAAGTCTCTGAAGAACCTAATTTTTGAATTTTAACAATGAATACAATTGCAAGCTAGAATCGTCTGCGACGTTCATAATATTAGCATAGGCACTTGTTGTAATAGTCTTAACGCTTGTATCCGTTGAACTGTCATAACCTAACAAAGCCAACGTTTGTGTGCGCTGATCGTCTGACAAAGAGAGTATCCTAAAACATAGTCAGGTTGAACATAAGTTTCATCAATGACATCCTGAACAGAGTTACTTGACGCTTGGACGCTGTTAACAGTGACAATAGATAAAACTGCTAAAGCACAAGCCATCAATGTCTTTTTAAATTTCATCTTAATCACTTTCCTTTCTCTTAGAGACCCTGTTATACCATTTATTGAGAATTCAGTCTGAAAAAACTGTTTTATCTCCTGCTAAATTACTCATGTAATTCTAGTGGCAGACCATCTGGGTCGAAAAAGAAGGTCATTTTCTTGTCTGTATAATCATCATAGCGCACAGGCTGAACATAAATTCCTATGCTTTCCAATTCAGCTTTGTAAGCATCAACATCATTGACGTAAAAAGCCAAATGACGTAGCCCACAAGCCTCCATATGATACTCAGGTTGCCCAACGCGTTTTGGCGGTGCAACATAATCTGGATCGCTGAGCTTATTTCCGAAAATCTCTAATTCAATCGTTCCACATTTTAAATCAAGTTTGTAATCGTGGCGCTCTGGTCTATGATTTTCACGAATAATTTCAAAACCTAATTTATTGACGTAAAAATCACGTGATTTTTCATAGTCAGAAACAATTAGTGCGACATGGTGAACTGCATTTAATTTCATTATTTTCTCCTTAACAAGAAATAAAAGCTGGAGTTGTCCCAGCTTTTATTAAAATGTCATTTGATTATAGGAATACTCAAATGCTTTAAGAATATCATCTGATGCCTCGTTATAAGCTACGGAAGATTCAAGATTTCCTTTAACGACAATACGTTCGGTTGCGTCTTGGTCCATGCAAGTAACAAGTGTCACTTGAGATTGTCCAGGAGTATCATTAATAACATCTGAGCGATCTGGGGTAACTGATTTAATCTCCGTAATCACATAAGTGTAAATAGTTGATTTATCTGTTAAATAAATTTTCATTCCCGCTTTTGCGTTTTCTAGAGGAGAAAAAAGCATTTTGGAAGAACCAACCAAACCAAACACGTGATGACTAGCTAGAGCATAGTTATTTTCACCACCCATGACTTGGTTTTCTTTCATTGTTCCAGCTCCATAGGATAATTCTGTATTTCCTAGTCCTTTAAAAATTGGCAAATTAATACCAACATCTGGCACTGCTATGCCACCAATAACGGGCAGATTAGCACTATTTGCCTGTTTTTTTAAAACAGATTGAATGGAAATAGGTTCTACTGATGAAAAATCATAAGTAACATCAGCACTCTCATTTTCCTTGATTTTCTTTTTAGAAACTTTAGTAATTTGATAATGATTCGACTCTTGACCAATCAAAAAATTACAAATAGATTTGTGAAAAATCAAAGCTATGCCAACAATCAATAAAAGCAAACATAAAAACAATCTAAGAGTATTCCAAAAACGATGTGTTTTTTTCTCTTTTTTTACCATACTACTCTAAGCCTTCTCCAGTTTTTTCTTCCTCTTCCTCTGGTTCAATAAGTGCAAACGTCATAATTTTAGCGTCTTGGTCAAGTCTCATGATTTTAACACCTAGTGTGGCACGACCTGTTTGTGAGATACTAGCAACATTTGTACGAATAATAACCCCTGTGTCAGTAATGACCATAATATCTTCGTCGCCATTAACGGTTGCTAATCCCGCTAACTGACCATTCTTTTCCGCAATATTTGCAGTCTTAATACCTTTACCGCCACGACCTTTAGTTGGGTATTCTGAAGCCAATGTACGTTTTCCGTAACCTTTTTCAGTGATAACAAGCACTTCTTGGTCATCTGAAATGCGTGAAGCTCCGACCACTTCATCACCTTCACGAAGATTGATACCACGGACACCCGTTGCAGAACGGCTCATGCTACGAACGGCAGACTCATTGAAACGAACGCTGTAACCAGTTTTAGTACCGATAATAATATCGTCGTTACCATTTGTTCTGATAACGTTAATTAATTCATCACCATCTTTAAGATTGAGGGCTTTTAGTCCGTTTTGACGAATATTGCTAAATTCAGATTCTTTGGTACGTTTAACAACTCCTTGACGCGTAACGAAGAAAAGATAACTTTCGTTGTCATCGTGTCCAGATTGACTAATGATTGTCTGAACAATTTCGCCTTCATCTAATTTCAAAAGGTTAACAATTGGTAATCCTTTGGCTGTACGTCCATATTCTGGAATTTCGTAACCTTTCAAACGATAAACACGACCTTTGTTTGTCATAAAGTAAACATGGTCATGAGTGCTTGTTGATACCAATTCACGAACAAAGTCATCATCATTAACACCAGTACCTTGGACACCACGTCCACCACGTTTTTGGGTACGGAATTCATCTTGCGCTAAACGTTTAATATACCCTTTATTTGAAAGAGTGATAAGAACATCTTCCTCTTCAATCAAGTCTTCATCTTCAAGAGAAAGAACTTCTCCAACCATCAATTCTGTACGACGTGGGTCAGCATATTTACGCTTGATGTCATCCATTTCTTCTTTGATGATTGCGACAACACGTTCTGGTTTTGACAAAATATCAGCTAAATCAGCAATCAAAGCAAGTAAATCATCATATTCAGCTTGGATTTTTTCACGTTCCAAACCTGTCAAACGACGAAGACGCATATCAAGGATAGCTTGACTTTGACGTTCAGACAAATCAAAACGGCTCATCAATTCGCCTTGGGCAATCACATCTGTTTCACTGTTTCGGATAATGCTGATAACCTCATCAAGATGATCAAGTGCAACCAGCAACCCTTCTAAGATGTGAGCGCGTTTTTCAGCCTTAGCTTTATCAAACTCTGTACGACGAACAATAACTTCTTTTTGGTGTTCAATATAATCAACGATAATTTGTTTCAAAGAAAGAATCTTTGGCACACCATTTTCAATAGCAAGCATATTAAAGCTAAAGTTTGTTTGCAAACTAGTTAATTTGAACAAGTTATTTAAGATAACATTTGCTGAAGCATCACGGCGTACTTCAATGATGAAACGAATCCCTTCACGGCTTGATTCATCACGAACAGCTGTAATTCCTTCAATACGTTTTTCTTGCGCTAAGCGAACAATGTGTTCGTGTACTTTTGTCTTGTTAACACCGTATGGGAATTCTGTGACAACGATACGTTCGCGTCCGCTCTTAGTTGTTTCAATTTCAGTACGAGAACGTAAAACGATTGAGCCTTTACCTGTTTCGTAAGCTTTGCGAATACCAGATTTACCCATAACAAGTGCACCTGTTGGGAAGTCAGGACCAGGCAAGACTTCCATTAATTCACGTGTTGTTACGTCAGGATTGTCCATAACCAATTTGACAGCGTCAATAGACTCTCCTAAGTTGTGCGGTGGGATATTTGTCGCCATACCAACGGCAATCCCTGTAGCACCGTTAACAAGCAAGTTTGGAAAACGTGACGGCAAAACAAGCGGCTCACGCTCACTACCATCGTAGTTATCTTGGAAGTCGACGGTATTTTTGTTAATATCACGAAGCATTTCAAGAGCAATTTTGCTCATGCGTGCTTCTGTATAACGCTGAGCGGCAGCACCGTCACCATCCATAGAACCGAAGTTCCCATGTCCATCAACGAGCATATGACGATAGCTCCACCATTGTGCCATACGAACCATGGCTTCATAAATAGACGAATCACCATGTGGGTGATATTTACCCATAACATCCCCAGTGATACGCGCAGATTTCTTATGAGGTTTGTCTGGCGTCACACCGAGCTCATTCATTCCATATAAAATACGACGATGAACTGGTTTTAATCCATCGCGTACATCAGGAAGCGCACGAGCGACAATAACAGACATGGCGTAATCAATAAAGCTTGTCTTCATTTCTGAAGTCAAATTTACGTCAATTAAATTTTTATCCTGCATTAAGGAAAAACACTCCTTTTCTAGTGTAGAACTCTACTATATTATACCACATTTTTTGCAAAAATAGCGCTTTTTCACCAGAATCACTTGCTTTCTTCTTTTTTTTGAATTTTTACAATAAGTTCGTGACTTTTCTCACTTAACATGTTAAAATATTATTCGTATGGGCGTCAGCCTAAAAAAATTAAGGAGATGTTTAGATAAATGACTGCAACTAAACAACACAAAAAAGTTATCCTTGTTGGTGACGGTGCCGTAGGTTCTTCTTACGCATTCGCACTTGTAAACCAAGGAATCGCTCAAGAACTTGGTATCATCGAAATCCCACAATTGTTCAACAAAGCTGTTGGGGATGCTGAAGACCTTAGCCACGCTCTTGCTTTCACTTCACCTAAAAAAATCTACGCAGCTAAATACGAAGACTGTGCAGATGCTGATCTTGTAGTTATCACTGCAGGTGCTCCACAAAAACCAGGTGAAACTCGTCTTGACCTTGTTGGTAAAAACCTTGCTATCAACAAATCAATCGTAACTGAAGTTGTTAAATCTGGTTTCAACGGAATTTTCTTAGTTGCTGCTAACCCAGTTGACGTTTTGACTTACTCTACATGGAAATTCTCTGGTTTCCCTAAAGAACGCGTTGTCGGTTCAGGTACTTCACTTGACTCAGCTCGTTTCCGTCAAGCATTGGCTGAAAAACTTGATCTTGATGCACGTTCAGTTCACGCATACATCATGGGTGAACACGGTGACTCAGAATTTGCAGTTTGGTCACACGCTAACGTTGCAGGTGTAAACCTTGAAAACTACCTCAAAGATGTTCAAAACGTTAACGAAGCTGAATTGGTTGATCTTTTCGAAGGTGTTCGTGATGCTGCTTACTCAATCATCAACAAAAAAGGTGCTACATTCTACGGTATCGCTGTTGCGCTTGCTCGTATCACTAAAGCAATCCTTGATGACGAAAATGCAGTTCTTCCACTTTCTGTATTCCAAGAAGGTCAATACCCTGGCGTAACTGACTGCTACATCGGTCAACCAGCTATCGTTGGTGCTAACGGTATCGTTCGTCCAGTTAACATTCCTTTGAATGACGCTGAACAACAAAAAATGGAAGCTTCTGCTAAAGAATTGAAAGCTATCATCGACGAAGCTTTCTCTAAAGAAGAATTCGCTTCTGCAGCTAAAAACTAATTCTAGTTTTTAACATAATAAAAGCTATCCTGAATCAGGATAGCTTTTATGTATTCTATTTATTTCGCATTTAACGCTGCCATTGTGATGTAGTTGTATGGTTTGTTGAAATGCGGTAGGAAGAATAAGTCTGTTAAAGCAAGTTTATCAATCGTCACTTGTTCTTGGATAGCAAGCGAGAATAAGTGAATTCCCATTGAAATATCTTTTTTCGCCATTATTTGTGCACCAAGAATGACACGTGATGTTTTATCATAAACAATTTTTAGAGTAACTTGGAAATTATCTTTTTGAATGAATTCTGGTTTTTGATTATCCACATACTCGACTTCAAGAGCATCAAAGCCTTTTACTTTTGCCTTTTCTAGAGTCAATCCTGTCGAAACCATATTCAAGCCATAAATTGAAATACCATTTGAGCCTTGAACACCTGCCCCTTCTAGTTTATGACCACAAGCGTTGTGTGCTGCAACAATTCCTGTACGGACAGCATTTGAAGCAAGGGCGATGTAATCTGTTGATTGTGTCGCATTGTTATAAATCGTTGCACAATCACCGATAGCATAGACATCAGGTATACTTGTTTCCTGGTATTTATCAACTAAAAAGGCACCATTTGGGAACAATTTAATTTTATCTTGAGCCAATGCTGTATTGGGACGAAAACCAACTGCTAGAATAACCATATCGACATCATATTCTGATTTATCAGTGATGATTCTTTCCACTTTTGTCTTACCAACAATTTCCTGCACAGCTTCTCCAAATGCTAAATGAATGCCATGTTCTTGTAAATTATTTGCCATTGCGTCACTCAAATCGCGGTCATAATATCCAGCTAAACAAGTCTCTGCAACGTCGATAAGCGTTACTTCTTTTCCTTTGCGTTGAAAAGCTTCTGCTAATTCAACACCGATATAGCCTGCTCCGACGACAGCTACACGAGAAATAGCTTTCTCTTTCAACCTCTCAATAACATCTTCAGCATTCTGATAAAGTTTAACAAATTGAACGTTTTCGAGTTTTGATTCAAATTCAAGCGAATCTTCTTTCATGCTAACACCCTTAATTGGCGGGATGATTGGCTGTGAGCCTGTTGCAAAAATCAATTTATCATATGTTTCAAAATGTTTTTGCCCATCAACAAGTGCTGTGATTTCTTTTTTATCATAATCAATCGATTCCACAGGAGAATTCATATAAACTTTAGCACCAAGTTGTTCTAATTCATCCTTGTCTGAATAGAATAATCCTTCAGGTCCAGCGATTTGTTCTCCGATCCATAATGCCATACCACAACCGAGAAATGAAATATTTGAATTTTGGTCAAAAACAACCACTTCATTTTCAGTGCCATAATTGGTTAACATTGTCTTTATGCAAGCTGTACCAGCATGATTTGCTCCAATAACAACAATTTTACTCATAGAAAGTAACCTCTAACTAATTAAATTTAGCATAACTAATATACCATACCTGTAAAACGTTTACAAATAATTTGCTTATAAAAAATAAGCTGGTAAAACTGTACCGCACCCCAAAAGTTAGACAGAAAATCTAACGATTGGGGTGTTTTTGTATGAAATTAAGTTATGAAGATAAACTAGAAATATATCAGTTAAGACAGGC
>CAKPVT010000015.1 GCA_934196125.1 uncultured Streptococcus sp.
TCTTCGTAACTCAATTTCATACAAAAACACCCCAAAAGTTAGATTTTTTCTGTCCAACTTTTGGGGTGCAGTTCATTTTTGCCCAGCCTCTTTTTGTTTGATTTATTATTCGGCAGCTTTTTCCCATTTTTTAGCCAATCGGCGTGAAATTGTTGAAATGGTAAAGTTAATCACAAAATAAATGGCAGCAATCAAAGCATATAGTGTAAAAACTTGGTCTGCTTCAAAGTAACGTCCCATCAAGATTTGGCTTTTACCAAATAATTCTTGAATAGCGATAACTGAATATAGCAATGACGTATCTTTGATAACTGTTACGAATTGTGAAATGATAGCTGGCAGCATTTTACGGAATGCTTGTGGAAAAATAATGTAAATGAAAATCTGGAAATTTGTCATCCCTTGTGCTAGACCAGCTTCTGTTTGCCCATCATCAACACCATTTAATCCTCCACGAATGATTTCAGCAAGAGCAGCAGAAGTAAAGACAGTGAAGGCAGTAATTCCTGCTGGCGTTGATTTCATTTGAAAAACAAGGAAAATAATGAAAATCCAAAGCAAGTTTGGAACATTGCGGACAAATTCAATATAAATACTTGAAATCCAACGAAGAATCGGATTTTTTCCGTTACGCATGACAGCAAGCACTGTTCCGATAAGTGTTGATAGTACAATTGAAATAAATGAAATATAAATCGTTAGCCACAATCCTTGGAGGATAAAGCTAATGTTGGTAGTTGTTAATACTGACATTTATTCTCCTCCTAAAGTGAATATGATTTCTTGTTTTCTTCTTCTTTACGACGTGCCCATGTTGCAAGAGGGAAACACATAATGAAATAAAGAAGTGCTGCACCAGCAAAGGCAGGAACATAATTAGTTGTTTCATATGCCCAAGCTTTCGCTGTAAACATGATATCTGCTCCTGAGATGATAGCGACCGTTGATGTATTTTTAATCAAGTTAACCACTTGGTTAGTGAGTGGTGGCAAGATTGTACGCACCGCTTGTGGCAGGATAATTAAACTCATGGTTTGATTATAAGTGAATCCTTGAGAAAGAGCAGCTTCTGTTTGCCCTGTTGGCACAGCTTCAATCCCTGAACGAATAACTTCGGCGATATAAGCACCATGGTAAATCCCAACGCAAAGAACAGCTGTGAAGAATGTTGAAATCATGATAACACCGTTAGTCATAATGGCAAGACCGTAATAAACGAAAACGAATTGCACTAGAAGAGGTGTATTTTGGAAAACTTCGACATAAACACGGGCAATTGCTTTTAGAACTCTATTCTTAGATGATGACATAGCACCAAAGATAACCCCTAAAACAAAGGCTAAAATCAAGGCGCAAATAGACATTCCCAACGTATATAAGAAGCCTTTTGCAAATTCACTAAAATTGGCAAAGAAATCTGCCCAACGTGAGAGGGCAAATGGACTCGCAGCTGCGGTTAATAAAAACATGTCAATCTCTCCTCTTTTAATTATCGTCAGCCGTTGCAGGCGTTAAATCGTATTTGTCATAAAGCTTTTGCAAACTACCATCAGCTTTCCAATCAGCGAGCAAGTCATTGATGTAATCAATCACAGACTGATTAGATTTTGTTGCTGCGATACCGTATTCTTGAGTGTTGAACCCTTCGTCAATGATTTCTGTTTTTTTGCTGACATAACCAGTCAAGATAGATTTATCAACAGAGAAAGCACTGATACGATTAGCATAAAGTGAAATGGCTAATTCTGGATATGAACCGAGTTGAACAAAATTAAAGCTTAGATTGTGTGCTTCACCATATTCTTCAATAGCTGATTTAGTTGTTGAACCTTGGGCAACACCGATTGTCAAGCCGTCCAAATCAGCAATGCTATCATAACCTTTTGATTTATTAACCAAGAAACCAATCTCATCATAATAATAAGGATCAGAAATCGCATAAGAAGCCTGACGTTCTTCAGTAATGGTATAAGTTGCAATCAAGATGTCAATTTGTCCATTATCTAAAAGCGCTTCGCGTGTTTGAGCAGTAACTGCTGTAAATGAAACTTTAACCCCTAATTTTTTAGCGATTTTTTTAGCTAAATCAACTTCCATACCTTCGTATTTTCCAGTTTCGGCTGAATAATAACCAAAGTTTGGAACGTCTTGTTTAACACCGACTTTTAAAACGCCAGCGTCTTGAATTTTCTTGACTTGTTCAGATACGCTATCTGCAAATGTTGTTTTGCCAGTAAAAAGTGTCAATAAAATAAGTGACAGACTGGCTAAAATGGCTAAACCTAGTTTTTTCTTCATAAGCATCCCCTTATTTCTGAGAGACAGTGTCACTTATGTGATTAATGACTTTGCTCAAGAATTGTTTAGCACGTGGTTCAGTTGGGTTATCAAAGAAACCTTGAACATCAGTAGTATCTACCAAAATTTCCCCCTCAGCCATAAAAATAATGCGGTCAGCAACTTCACGGGCAAATCCCATTTCGTGAGTGACAACGACCATGTTCATTCCTTCTTTGGCAAGATTTTGCATAACAGCAAGAACATCACCGATTGTTTCAGGGTCAAGAGCAGAAGTAGGCTCATCAAAAAGCAATAACTCTGGTTGCATTGCCAAACCACGAGCGATTGCCACACGTTGTTTTTGTCCACCAGAAAGCATTCCTGGGAATGAATCTTTACGATCCCACATGTTAACATAAGTCAAGTATTGCTCAGCGATAGCTTCAGCCTCTTGTTTTGATTTACCAAGAACCTTAATTGGTGCCAAAGTCACATTTTCTAACACTGTTTTATGTGGGTACAAGTTAAAATGTTGGAATACCATGCCAACTTCTTTGCGAAGTTGCACAAGGTCTTTAGCTGTTGCAGAAGAAACCTCATGCTCGTTTACTTTTAAGCTCCCTGTGTCAATAGATTCAAGAGCATTCATTGTACGGATAAGTGTTGATTTACCAGAACCTGAAGGACCTAGAAGTACAACAACCTGACCTTTTTCAATTTCTAAGTTAATATTTCTAAGGGCATGATATTCCCCATAGTATTTTTCGACATTTTTAAATTCAATTAGTGCCACGCTTGTCTCCTTTTCAAAGATAAGATTTCTTTGTCAGGTAATCTTACATCTGACATTATAAGTTAGTCTATATTAACATAAGGGGTAGCAATTATCAAATATATTTAGAAAATTTCAACAAATAAAGGGTTAAAAATAATAATCTTATTGTTTCAAATGTTACTTTATGATGTCAAAAACGCCCAATATTTCCAATTAAAGTCGAATTTTGATATAATTTAGGGCAGAAGTCATTTTGGTGACTGAACATGAAATCGTTGTTTGAGGATTTTTTAATAACTTACGAAGAATAAAGAGGTGGCATATGAAAAAAATTCTTATCGTTGATGATGAAAAACCCATTTCGGATATTATTAAATTTAATTTAACTAAAGAGGGTTATGAAACCGTAACGGCTTTTGATGGTCGTGAAGCTATTACAAAGTTTGAGGAAGAAGATCCAGATTTGATTCTCTTGGATTTGATGTTGCCAGAATTGGACGGACTTGAAGTGGCTAAAGAAGTTCGCAAGACAAGTCATATTCCAATCATTATGTTGTCTGCTAAGGATAGCGAGTTTGATAAAGTTATCGGACTTGAAATCGGTGCAGATGACTATGTAACCAAACCATTTTCAAATCGTGAATTGTTGGCGCGTGTTAAAGCGCACCTTCGTCGTACAGAAAATATTGAAATAGCGGTTGCTGAAGAAAATACTTCTACTTCAAATTCAGAAATCACAATTGGCGACTTGAAAATCTTACCAGATGCCTTTGTGGCACAAAAACGTGGTGAAGATATCGAATTAACACACCGTGAGTTTGAATTACTTCATCATTTGGTAACACATATGGGACAAGTCATGACCCGTGAATATCTTTTGGAAACCGTTTGGGGCTACGATTATTTTGGTGATGTGCGTACGGTTGACGTAACCATTCGTCGTTTACGTGAAAAAATCGAAGACACACCAAGCCGTCCAGAATATATTTTGACACGTCGTGGTGTTGGGTATTACATGAAGTCATATGAATGATACAATGTTACAAAATTTAACTTATTTTGAACAAGCCATTCTTTTTCTTTTAGCATTTGTCGCAGTTTATTTTGTTTATTTAGCGATAAGAGATTATCGAACTTCTGTTAATATTCGACGTTTGAGTGGTAAAGTGCGAGAGCTTATCACAGGAAAATACACAGAAGATATTATTATTGAAAAAGATAGAGACTTAGCTGAGTTAGCTGACCAATTAAATGATTTGTCAACAGTCTTTCGTTTAGCACAGGAAAATTTGGCACAAGAAAAGGATCGTTTGGCGAGTATCTTATCTTATATGACAGACGGTGTCTTGTCGACTGACCGTGATGGAAATATCACAATGATTAATCAGACCGCGCAACTACAACTCAATTTAGAGCGTGAAGAAGCTTTGCAGATGAATATTGTTGATATTTTAGGTTCTGATAGCACTTATAGTTATCATGATTTGGTGTCAAAAACACCTGAAATTGTCTTGAACCGTCGTGACGAAACAGATGAATTTATCACTTTACGTATTCGTTTTGCTCTAAATCGTCGTGATAGTGGCTTTGTTTCAGGGTTGATTGCTGTTTTGCATGACATAACCGAACAAGAAAAAGAAGACCGTGAGCGTCGTCTTTTCGTTTCTAACGTTAGTCATGAATTGCGAACACCATTAACGTCTGTAAAATCTTATCTGGAAGCCTTAGATGAAGGAGCGCTCAAAGAAGACATTGCGCCAAGTTTTATCAAAGTATCTTTAGATGAAACAAACCGCATGATTCGTATGATTTCAGACTTGCTTAATTTATCGCGTATTGATAATCAGACAGTTCAATTGATAGTGGAAATGACAAATTTCACAGCATTTATGACATCAATTCTTAACCGTTTTGATCAAATTAAAAGCCAACATACAATCAGCGGAAAACAGTATGAGATTGTCAGGGACTATCCTATTAAATCAATCTGGCTTGAAATTGACCCTGATAAGATGACGCAGGTTTTGGATAATATCCTTAATAATGCTATCAAATATTCACCAGATGGTGGAAAAATCACAGTTAGCATGAAAACGACGGAAACACAGTTGATTATCTCAATCTCTGATGAGGGGCTTGGTATTCCTAAAAAAGATTTGCCTTTGATTTTCGACCGTTTCTATCGTGTGGATAAGGCTCGAAGTCGTGCCCAAGGTGGTTCAGGGCTTGGCTTAGCTATCGCAAAAGAAATTGTCAAACAACATAAAGGTTTTATTTGGGCACAAAGTACTTACGGAAAAGGGTCGACCTTTACGATTGTGCTTCTTTACGAAAAAGATTCTGAAATTTATGATGAATGGGAGGATGAAGAAGAGTAGATGTCTGAAAATGCTTTTAAATATAGTATTTTAGCCTCCAGTTCAACTGGGAATTCTTTTTATGTAGAAACACCACAAAAACGTTTTTTGATTGATGCGGGTTTGACTGGTAAGAAAATTACCAGTCTTCTTGCTGAAATTGACCGCAAACCAGAAAACTTAGATGCTATTTTTATCACACACGAACATTCTGACCATATCAAAGGGGTTGGGGTGTTAGCACGTCGTTATAATCTTGATGTTTATGCGAATGAAAAAACGTGGCAAATGATTGATGAGCGAAATATGATCGGAAAGCTTGATTTAGCTCAAAAACATATTTTTGAACGTGGGAAAACATTGACACTTGGTGACATTGATATTGAAAGTTTTGGTGTTAGCCACGATGCCGTTGAGCCACAATTTTATCGTTTGATGAAAGATAATAAATCATTTGTTGTCTTAACAGATACAGGTTATGTTAGTGACCGCATGGCAGGAATTATTGAAAATGCTGACGGTTACTTGATTGAATCGAATCATGACGTTGAGATTTTACGTTCAGGCTCTTATCCGTGGAGTTTGAAACAACGTATCCTATCTGATAAAGGACACTTGTCAAACGAAGATGGTGCTGGGACAATGATTCGAACCATTGGAAATCGCACGAAGAAAATTTACCTTGGACATTTGAGTAAAGAAAACAATATCAAAGAATTGGCTCACATGACCATGGAAAATAATCTTATTCAAGCTGACTTTGGGGTTGATTATGACATGAAAGTCTTTGACACCTCACCAGACGAAGCAACACCATTAACAGAGTTATAAAAGTTTAGGTTTGTGAAATTTTTTGACACTTCCCTTAGGTGGTGTGGACTGTCGAAGGAATCCAAGGAATTCCATGCCTAAGTTTTGGACTTGAAATCTCAAAACTTCCGTGCGGCTGTTTTTATTGATGATTCAGCCACTTTCACCACGGTTTTGTTGGGAGCAAGCTTGTAAAGAGTTCTAAAATTGAACAAAGGTAATAATTATTTGTAACTTATTTTTGGTTATATAGTAAGTTTGATTACATTCTAACTATCCGTTGGACAGTTTTTATTGTGCATTTACACTATAAATTCAAGACCAAAATAAATTGCATTAAATAGAAAGAAATTAAGGGGATTTTTTGGAGGAATTCCCTTTTTTATGACTTTTCTGGTATAATAAAATAGTCTATGGTAGAAAAAGCGTTTTAATCACTCAATGAATGATTGAAAAGAAACGTTTTAAATAAGATAAGGATATAGACTATTTTTTGAAGGGAGATTTATCATGCAAGCTTTAGATACAAAACTTCAGCGAGATTTCGGAATTGTTTTGGAAGATAAAACTTTGCTAGAAACAGCTTTTACCCACACTTCTTATGCAAACGAACATCGCCTCCTAAACATTTCACACAATGAACGCTTGGAATTTTTAGGAGACGCAGTTCTTCAACTTTTGATTTCGCAATATTTGTTTGAAAAGTATCCGGAAAAACCAGAGGGAGACTTGTCAAAAATGCGTTCCGTCATTGTACGTGAAGAGTCTCTAGCAGGTTTTTCGCGTTACTGTGGATTTGATGAATTTATCAAATTAGGAAATGGTGAAGAAAAATCTGGTGGTCGTAATCGTGATACGATTTTAGGTGACTTATTTGAGGCATTTCTTGGAGCTTTGTTGATGGATCAAGGTGTTGAAGCCGTCAATAAATTCTTAAACCAGGTGATGATTCCACAAGTTGAAAAAGGTAATTTTGAGCGCGTGAAAGATTACAAAACAACGCTTCAAGAGTTGTTACAAAGTCGCGGTGATGTGACGATTGATTATCGTGTTTCAAACGAATCAGGACTGGCACACGCTAAAGTCTTTGAAGTGACTGTGTACGTTAATGATGAAGCCAAAAGTCAAGGAATCGGAAGATCTAAGAAATTGGCTGAGCAAGATGCTGCTAAAAATGCTCTAGCCTTGCTTCAATAAGACATTTGAAAGGAAATTGATGAGGCAAATGTCCAACCTGTCCTAGGCGATATGTGATAAACCTAGGAAAAGAAGGCTAGTTAAATAGCTTCTTTTCAGGAAGGTAATTTGCCTTTTTATCTCTTATTTTATGTATTTAAAAGAAATCGAAATGCAGGGCTTTAAGTCCTTTGCAGACAAGACAACCATTGAATTTGATAAGGGAGTTACAGCTGTTGTAGGTCCTAATGGCTCTGGTAAGTCCAATATTACAGAAAGTTTGCGTTGGGCGCTCGGTGAATCTTCTGCTAAAAATTTGCGTGGTGGCAAGATGCCAGATGTTATTTTTGCAGGAACTGAGAATCGTAAGCCATTAAACTATGCTCAGGTTATTGTGACCTTGGATAATTCTGATGGCTTTATTAAAGACGCCAAAGAAACGATTCGTGTAGAACGTCATATTTATCGTAATGGCGACAGCGAGTATTTGATTGACGGACGTAAGGTGCGCTTGCGTGATATTCATGATTTATTTATGGATACAGGCTTGGGACGTGATTCGTTTTCTGTGATTTCACAAGGGCGTGTCGAAGAAATTTTTAACAGTAAACCTGAGGAACGTCGTGCTATTTTTGAAGAAGCCGCAGGTGTTTTAAAATACAAGACACGTAAGAAAGAAACCCAAACCAAGCTTAATCAAACACAGGATAATTTGGATCGTCTGGATGATATTATCTATGAGTTGGAAACACAAGTTAAGCCATTGGAGCGTCAAGCACAAGTGGCTAAAGAATTTCTTGGCTTGGAAGATGAGCGTAAGCAACTTCATTTGAATATTCTGGTTAAAGATATTCAGGCTGATAAGGAGCGTTTAGCAGAATTAAATCAGTCTTTAACAGCTATTAAAGCTGATTTGACAGCTTATTATGAACAGCGCCAGCAATTTGAAAGACAAAATCAAAACTTGAAAGAAAAACGTCATCAATTGTCTGAAGAAATATCAAGAAGACAAGAAGGATTGCTTGATATTACCAGAGCAATTTCTGACCTTGAGCGCCAAATGGATTTGATTGCCTTAGAATCAAGTCAAAAAGAAGAGAAAAAACAAGCTGCAAGCTCGCAATTGGCTGATTTGAAGGAAAATCAAGCGAGATTAACAAAAGAATTGGCACAAAAAGAGCAGCACCTCTCACAATTAGATGCCAAATTAGCCCAGACGACAGCTGATATTCAAGCATTGCAGGCTGAATTAGACCGTTTTTCAACCGACCCAGACCAAGTTATCGAAAAACTTCGTGAAGAGTTTGTTGGGTTAATGCAAAAAGAAGCTGATTTATCGAATAAATTGACAGCAACGATTGCTGATATTGACAATCAAAAGCAATTGTCAGAATCAAAATCAGAAGAATTGGCACAGACGCAAGAAACGCTAGCAGAAGTAAAATTAACGGCAAAAGAGGCTTTAGAAAACTTTGAAGCAGCTCGTGAAAAAGTCAAAGTCTTGCTTGATGACTATCAAACGTTACACGTGCAAACTGTTCAAGCCGAAAAAGATTACCAACTAGAGCAAACTAAAATGTTTGACCAATTGGATGTTATCAAATCAAAAGAGGCTCGCAAGGCTAGTCTGGAATCTATTCTTAAAAATCACAGCAATTTCTATGCTGGGGTTAAGTCGGTTCTACAGGCTTCAAGTCAGCTAGGTGGTATTATTGGTGCGGTTAGTGAGCATTTGACATTTGAGCGAGATTATCAGACTGCTCTTGAGATTGCACTTGGTGGGTCAAGCCAGCACGTTATTGTCGAAGATGAGGGAGCAGCTAAACGCTCGATTGCCTTTCTAAAGAAAAATCGTCAAGGACGTGCGACATTCTTGCCTTTAACGACTATAAAACCACGTCACTTATCGCAACAAAATCATTCAATTTTGGCTTCAAGTCAAGGTTTTCTTGGTGTTGCAAGTGATTTAGTTTCATTTGATAATCGTTTGGAAAATATCTTCCAAAATCTTCTTGGGGGAACTGCGGTTTTTGACACGGTTGACAATGCTAATAAAGCTGCGCGTGCGCTTCGTTATCAAGTGCGTATTGTAACACTTGATGGTACAGAAATTCGCCCTGGTGGTTCTTTCTCAGGTGGGGCAAATCGTCAAAATAATACCACATTTATTAAACCTGAACTAGATAATCTTGTGGCTGAATTACAAGACTTACAGGCTCAGCAAATCAAACAAGAAAAGCGTGTGCAAGAACTCCAAGATGCTTTGAGAGCTAATAAGGAAATTTTAGCTAGTCTCAAAGCGCAAGGAGAGGAAGCGCGTTTTGCTGAACAAAAAGCAGAGCTTGAATACCAACAATTGGCTGAACGCTTGAACGACATTAACCAGCTTTGCGAACGTCTGCAAGAATCAGAAACAGATGGTGGTTCACATGATTTGGAATCACAAAAAACAACACTTGAAGCAGAATTAGCAGAAATAGCTGCGCGTAAACAAGCTTTAACAGTTGAAATTGAGCAAATTAAAGAAAACAAAAATACCATTACGCAAAAAGTTGAAGCTTTACGTCAACAAGTGTCACAAGCAAAATTAGCTGAACGTGAGTTGTTGAGTGAGCGTAAATTTGAATCGGCTAACAAAACACGCTTAGAAGTTAGTTTAGCTGAAAATAAAGCTGAAATTGCAAAATGCGAGGATTTGTTAGCTTACCATGCTAGCGATAATCAGACTGAAAGTCTGCCAACCTTGCAAAAACAGCATGATGAGGCTGTTGCTAGAAAAGCTAGTGAAGAAGAACGATTGGTTAGCCTCCGTTTTGAATTGGAAGATTGCGAAGCTAACTTAGAAGAACTTGAAGAACAAGTTGCGAAAGAAAATCAGAAAAACGAAGAATTGATTCGTCAGCAAGCGCAATTAGAAGCTCAAATCAATCAAGTTTCTGACCGCTTGCGTACCTTCTCACATGATTTGACGGAAGATTATCACTTGACTTTGGACGAAGCTAAGGAAACTAGTCAACCAATTGATAATATGGAAAGTGCACGTCAACGTTTACAAGAATTGCGCCGTCGTATCAAGGCATTGGGTCCAATTAACTTAGACGCAATTTCACAATACGATGAAGTGAACGAGCGTTTGACATTCCTTAATGCCCAAAAAGAGGACTTGGTTCATTCTAAGAATCTTTTGCTTGATACGATTAATGACATGGATGATGAAGTAAAAACACGTTTCCAAGTGACTTTCAATGCTATTCGTGATTCATTTAAGCAAACCTTTACTCAAATGTTTGGTGGTGGTTCAGCTGATTTATCACTAACAGAAGGAGACTTGTTAACAGCTGGGGTTGAGATTTCCGTGCAACCGCCAGGGAAGAAAATCCAATCACTTAACCTCATGTCCGGTGGGGAAAAAGCCCTCTCGGCTTTAGCTCTGCTATTTGCCATTATCCGCGTCAAAACCATTCCATTCGTCATTTTGGACGAAGTGGAAGCTGCGCTTGACGAAGCTAATGTGAAACGTTTTGGAGACTACCTCAATCGCTTTGACAAATCAAGTCAGTTCATCGTTGTTACTCACCGTAAGGGAACAATGGCTGCCGCTGATAGCATTTACGGAGTAACCATGCAAGAATCAGGTATTTCTCGTATCGTTTCTGTTAAATTAAAAGAAGCCGAAAATCTAGTGGAATGATAAAATCCACTCTTAAGTTTTAGCAAGAATAACGAACAACCTCCTAACTAGAATCAGTTGGGAGGTTTTGTTGTATTCAAAAGTTTTAGTTTGTTACCGCAGTTTCCGTTTGTGATTCTGTTGTTTCGTCAGCTTGGTTGTCTGATGAAGAAGTTGTGAGTGTGTCATCACTTTCTTCTTGGCTATCTGAGAGTTCTGCTGTGTCAGATTCAGTTTGTGTGTTCTGGCTGTATTGGTCTGAAACTTTGTAAAAGACATTGCTGACAAATTGATTAGTTGATTCATAATCAAAACGGCTACCTTGTGTTGCAAATAGGCGGTCACGACCGTAATCAGACGGGTCAGTCTCTGTTATGCCAAAATGCCAGCTAGGAATTTGGCTACCAGCAGCGTAATAATGTAAAATGAAACCACCTCCACTTTCAGTATAAACGTTAGAAATAGCTTCACCGTTTTCATCATAAACGAGAGCAGACAAGATTAATTTGTCGTCAATAATACCTTGTGGTAAAAATTCAAAAGTGTAACCATTAGCGTCCCTCCATGTGCCAGCAAGACTTGAGAAATCTGATTGCGCTAGCGCATTGAAATCAAATTGACTAGTCTGTTGACTGACTTGACGGGTGCTAATAAGATTTTCTCCATCTTTTATCAGTTGCTCTGTGACTTGTTTTTCAGTAGGTGCTTTCAGTAAATCCGCGCGTTTGCTAGCAACGTGGTTCTGTGTTTTTGTTGAAGAACTTGTTGATTTTGAAAGTTTTTTCTGAGCGTGATGATGTTGGCTAGAAACCGTAGAAGCGTGGTTGTGATTTGAATGGTATTTTAGAGTAATGACACCGCCAACAACCGCAAGCAGTACCAAACCAGACACTAGGAAGTATGATGTTCTTTTTTTCATTGTAATCCCCTCTATTTTTAACTTCACTATATATATTCGAAAAAGAATTTTAAAAACTGGAAAAAATTCCAGCTTTATTTAGAAGAATGTGTTATTAGCAAGAAAATTGCTGTGTTTTTTGCTAAAATAGAGTTATGTAATTCTTTAGGAGTATAATAATGGTAAAATTAGTTGCAACAGATATGGATGGTACGTTTTTAACAAGTAATGGCTATTTTGATAGTAAGCGTCTCCATGATATTCTAGAAAAATTTGAAAAAAATAATATGCTATTTGTCGCAGCGAGCGGACGTTCACTTATGGCTTTGGAAAAAATGTTTGCTGAGCATGCTGATAAAATGGCATTTATTGCGGAAAACGGGACTTTGGTAAAAGTTGGTAAAGATATTGTTTTTGAATCTGGTTTGAGTAAAAAACAATATTTGGAGGTCATTGATACCCTTCTTGAAAGTCCATATATATTAGGTTATGATTTCCTTTTATCAGGTGAAAGTGGGGCTTATTTACATCCAAAAGCTAGTGATGATTACCTGAATTTTATTAGCAATTATTATGAAAATGTTCAACGTGTGGCTGATTTGGCGCAGGTTGAAGATAATATTTTAAAAGTCACTGCAAACTTTTCAGAAGATACTGTTCGTCAAGGCGAAGCATGGTTTAATGAACGTATTAGCTACGCGCAAGCGGTGACGACAGGCTTTAAATCTGTCGATATTGTTATCCGTGACGTTAATAAACGAACAGGACTAGAAGCGCTTTGTCAAACCTTTAACATGGATAAATCAGAAATTGTGGCGTTTGGCGACAATCTTAACGATTTTGAAATGCTTGATTTTGCTGGGACTGCAGTTGCGACAGAAAACGCTCGACAAGAAATCAAAGATATCTCAAATGAAATCATTGGGCATTGTGATGAGGAGTCTGTCATGGCTTACATGGAAGGATTGGTAGAGTAATGGCGGATATTAAATAATTAGCCTTGAATTTAGATGGTACACTTTTTAACAGCCAAAAGGTTGTTTCACCAGAAAATAAAAAAGCTTTGTGAGCAGCACGTGATAAGGGAATTAAAGTTGTTATCACGACTGGGCGTCCTCTAAAGGCGATTAGCGGTTTGCTTGAAGAGCTAGATTTGATTTCTGATGAGGATTATATCATCACTTTCAATGGTGGTTTGGTTCAAAAGACAAATGGCGATATTTTAGATAAAAGTGAGCTAACACGTGCGCAGTTCAAGCGTTTACACAGCACGCTTGAACCACTTGCTCTTCCATTTGATGTGCTTAGTGACGGAATTGTTTATAGTCTTGCCAGTCAAGGCAATCAGTCCCTTTACCCACAAGCAAACCCCAAACTTAAATTTGTAGAGCTAACTTCTTTTGATGATATTCCTGAAAATATTATTTATAACAAGGTCGTTAGCGTGACAAATCCCGAATTTTTGGACAAGCAGATTTTGCAATTTCCGAAAGAATTATACAATGAGTTTGAAATTTTCAAATCACGTGATATTATATTGGAGATGATGTCTAAAGGCGTCCATAAAGCAGCAGGGTTAAATTAGTTGATTCAGCATTTGAACTTACTCCCTGAAAATGTTATGGCTATGGGAGATGAAGAAAACGATCTCTCAATGCTTAAATAGGATGGCTTAGGTGTTGCTATTGCAAAAGAAACAGCTAATGCGGTAACAACACGTACCAATGACGAATCAGGTGTTGCAGAAGCTATTGAAAAATACATTTTAAATGCGTAGTAGAAAGGAAAAGTGGATAAGGTAATCTTATCGATTTTGGTACTTAGTATGGGATTATTTGACCGTTTATTTGGAAATAAGAAAAAAGAAGTTGAGGAGACGGTTGACAGCCAAAGCCAAGAAGAAACACTTCAAGAAGTTGTCGAAACATCAGAACAAACCGAAGCCTCTTCTGATACAGTAAAAGAAACTGTTGAGGTTTCAGAACAAGCAGAAATCGTCAACGATACTGTGGAAGAAACTCTAGAAGTTCAAGACGTTGTTAATGTCAATAGCGAAGCTGAATCTGTTGAAACAGAAACGCTTGTTCAGTCTGAAAATAGCGAAACTGTGGTTGAAAATACAGCCAGCCAAACTGAAGAAATTTCAGAAGCAACCGCGGTAACTAATGAGGCTAAAACAGACCAACATTTTTCAGATGTCATGGCTGATTATTATACGAAAAAAGCAGCTGCTCAAGAGGCTATTGACCGTGGTGAGACAGTTACTTTTGAAGCTGTCAAAACACGTCAAGAAACTGAACCAGAAGAAGTAGTTGTGCAAGAAGCAACCGAAACCGAAGAAGAAAAATACAATCGCAGTCTGAAAAAGACCCGTACTGGTTTCAGTGCACGTTTGAACGCCTTCTTGGCTAATTTCCGTCGTGTTGATGAAGAATTCTTCGAGGAACTAGAAGAAATGCTTATTCTTTCAGACGTTGGGGTGAATGTCGCAACACAATTAACAGAAGATTTGCGTTATGAAGCCAAACTTGAAAATGCCAAGAGAGCTGACGATTTAAAACGTGTTATCATTGAAAAATTAGTTGACATTTACGAAAAAGACGGTGTTTTCAACGAAAAAATTAATTTCCAAGATGATTTAACCGTTATGCTTTTTGTTGGGGTTAATGGTGTCGGAAAAACGACGTCAATCGGCAAATTAGCCTACAAATATAAAAACGAAGGTAAGAAAGTCATGCTTGTTGCTGCTGATACATTCCGCGCTGGTGCGGTTGCACAGCTTGTTGAATGGGGACGTCGTGTCGGTGTGCCAGTTGTAACAGGACCAGAAAAAGCTGACCCAGCTTCTGTTGTTTTTGACGGTATGGAAAAAGCTGTCGCTGAAAATGTTGATATTCTTCTCATTGACACAGCAGGACGTCTGCAAAATAAAGATAATTTGATGGCAGAGCTTGAAAAAATTGGTCGTATCATTAAGCGTGTCGTGCCAGATGCACCGCATGAAACACTCCTTGCGCTTGATGCTTCAACAGGTCAAAATGCGCTTAGCCAAGCTAAAGAATTCTCAAAAATTACACCGTTAACAGGCCTTATTCTAACTAAAATTGACGGAACGGCTAAAGGTGGTGTTGTTCTTGCCATTCGCCAAGAACTTGATATTCCTGTCAAATTTATTGGGTTTGGTGAAAAAATTGATGACATCGGTGAATTTGATTCTGAAGACTTTATGCGTGGTCTCCTAGAAGGGATTGTTTAAAAGCTAATGTTAGAATTTGTCAAAGAACATTTATCAACAATTCTCTTAACGTCGTCTACCCTTGTTTTAACAGCCATTTATGCCTTTGAGGCAAACTGGGTTATCATGCTTATTTGGGCATTCGTGTCACTCATAAACATTGGACGACTAGCTTATGCTTATAAACATACTAGCTAACTATTTTCATAGTCAAGAATAGAAATCTGAGCTTCGCCTCAAATTTCTTTATTTTTTCACAATCAACATTGTCAAGGTAAGCTTCCAACTCATGTTTTAATTTGTCATGTTCTTGAATGGTTTGTTGTAATTTTTTATCAGAAACTTGAATGGCTTTTTGTAACAACTTTTTACGGTCGCTAGATTTAGTTGGGTCATATTGGTATTTTTCAAAAAATTGGCGAATTTCTTTGAGAGACATTTGACTTTGTCTAAGAAATTTTATGACGTACAACCAATGAATAGAAGCTTCATCAAAAATACGGTTGTTATTCTCATCACGTTGCAAATTTGGGATTAAGTCAAGGTCACAGTAGTGGCGAATAGTGTGTAAGGTTAGCCCAGTTCGTTTACTAGTTTCTTTAATTGTATATGACATAATGAAATCCTCTAAAAAATAATAGTAAATAGTTAACTTCGGGTTACCCAAGGGGTCTATAATCATGGTATTAAAAAAAGACTACAAAAGTAAAGGAGAAACTTTTATGGCAACATTAGTTCGTGTTCACGGTCAAGGGATTGACCAGTTACAGTTGGATGAGGTTGAACTTCGTGAATTAGCCTCAAATGAAGTGAGAATGACTGTCAAAGCGAGTTGCGACCAGCTAAACTACATCAAAGGATTACGTTTGCCAGGAGAGGCTATTCATGAAATTAGCTCTCCTGGGTATGAAGCTGCTGGGATTGTGACTGCTATTGGAAAAGCGGTTGATGAAAAATGGCTTGGTAAGCGAGTTACGCCTGTTGGAGCATATGATTTTGAACGTTATCCAAGTTTGGGAGATGATATTATTGTTCCAGCCAGTCGTCTGGTTGAGATTCCAGATAATGCAGATTTTACAGCAGCTGCTAGTACTTGGGTACCATATCTAACAGCTTACCCTGTTTATAGTCAGAGTAATCTAAAATCGGGTGATTACGTGTTGATTATCGCAGGGACTTCTGCTGTTGGTCAAGCGGCGATTGATTTGGCATGTGAATTAGGAGCAATTCCAATTGTGACAATCCGCTCACGCCGTAAAGCAGCGCAACTGCGTCATTTGAAACAAGTCGAGCATATTGTCATCAGCTCAGAAGAAGATTTAAAAGTGGCTGTTGGAACGATTACAGGAGGAAAAGGTGTTCAATTCATTTTTGATCCTATTGGTGGTAACACATTGCCTGATTTGCTTCAGGTGGCTAGCGTAGGGGCAAAAATTTATGAATATGGCATTCTTGGTGGCAGTGAGTGCCAATTTTCGGCAGGGACTTTTGCTTGGTAAAGGTTTAATGCTTAAGGGATGGACAGTAAGTGAACTTGTTGAGGATGACTTGGCAAGAAGCCAAGCGGTGACTCACATTTGTGAAAAATTAGCACTTGGTGATTTTAATCCTACTATTGCTAAAACTTACCCTTTAAGTCAGATTTGGGAAGCTTATCGTAAACTTGAAAAGAATGACTTTTTAGGAACGATTATTATTGAACCATGACATAGTAGCATAAGATTCTAATCACCAAGCCCCCCCTTCCAGTTTTGGAGGGGGGCTTGTGTTTAAAAGACACGATAAACATAAGGATTATCGGGTTCACTAGTCTCTTTCATTTCTGTAATATGAAGAACTGGGAGTGTTTGTTCAAGGGTTTGGTTGTATTCGAGGCTGATTGTGCCTGTTGCGGTAATCCAAGTGTTATCAGCGTAGCTTGTACTGTTCCCAGTTGTCAACAAGCCATAAACACCAGAATCTGCAATACAGTGAATGATACCAAAACGGAAAAGGAATTGATAGCCTTCGTGACTAGGCTCGTTATAAACAAATCCAGTATAAGTAATCTCACGTCCCATAAATTCATCAGGATAGAGATAGATGAGTTCCATGACTTCCATATAATTTTCGGTTGTGATTTTAAGTTCGCCTGAACCTTTGTATTTTTTGAGTTCTTTCTGCATTTCTTTTTCGTAAGCAGAAGATGTAAAATACAAACTTGTATCAGGTTTCAGATATTGGACTGTTGTTCCATCATCACTAACCGTACCAGCAGAACCAGCAGCAAGTGGGAAATTATAGCCTTTGGCAGCTACTGTCGTTGAATCCAGCGTTACCGTAGGAACTAAGAGCCCTACCAAAACTGGAATGACCAAAATCATCGGACTAGTCAGCTTCGCTATTTTTCCATGTAAATGGCTGTGCAATTTCAGATTTTTCATCCAAATAACCAGTTGAATAACCGCTAAAAGAAATGATAAAACCATGGAAATGTAGGCTAAATAAGCATAGTGAGTATTGATGTATTGATCCAATTTCCCAGAGATTTGAAGATACATGGTTAATTCAAAGTAACCCGCTAAAATTAAAAATCGAATCATCAAATCACCCCCACAAGTAAACAGTAAATGATAATCATCCCAACAGATACTGTGATAAATTGAACGATAAAGCGGGGTTTAAAGGAATTTACCATCATCATTAGGTTTTTAATATCTACCATTGGTCCGATCAAAAGAAAAGCTAGAACAGGTGCTGTACCAAAACTTGATAGCAAGGAAGCTCCGATAAAGGCATCTGCTTCACTACAAAGAGAAAGAATGAATGCCAGTAACATCATGACTAAAATGGCTGTAAGGGCATTACCACCAATTCTGGTCAAAATACGTGTTGGCAGATAAATCTGCATTCCTGAAGCTACCAGAGTACCAAAAACCAAATAACGTCCAGTATCGAAAAACTCATCAATTGCGTGCGCAAGAGCTAAGAAAATTTTGCGATACCATGTTTCACTAGAATAATCATGAAAATGTGTTGGTTTAGCATTTTCCTTGAGGATATTTTCATCAACCACAAATCCCAGCATGATACCCAACGTAATAGCAACAATAATAGCACCAAGCAGTCGTAAACCTAAGAAGCGCCAGCTATTTCCAAAGGCTGAATAGGTGGCAAAAAGGACGATTGGGTTGATAATCGGAGCTGTTGCCAAGAAAGGAACAGCGGTGTAACTAGGAACTTTTTTCTCTAAAAAGCGCGTGATAATGGGAACAATACCACATTCGCAGGACGGAAAGACAAAACCGATAAAAGTTCCAAAAAGGATTCGTAAAAAACGATTTCGAGGTAGAAAACGTTGTACCAAATCAGGCGTAACATAAACCTCAATGAAGCCAGAAAGAATAGTTCCTAGCAAAACAAAAGGCAGTGCCTCGATAATGATTGAAATAAAAATCGCAAACCATTGTAAGACACTAGCAGGTAAATTATTAAAAATTTCCATAAAAATTAATCAGTCGCTTTCTCAGCTTTTTTGTCCTTAACTTTCTTTTCTTTTTCAGGGTCGCTAGAGATTTTAGGAATATTTGCAAAGCTTGCAAACATTGACTCTAAATCATCTTGACGTTTATGTGTGATAGCCATAAGGCACCTCTTTTCTATATGTAATCACCTCTTATTATACTATCAATCCTCAAATAGTACAAAAACTAAGCAGACAAGTTAGCTATTTTAATGCGAAACAGTGTGTCATTTAGACATTTATCAGCCTAAGAAATTGGCGTGAATTTCTCATTATTGCATTTAAAAATCTAAGTGAAAAACTGAGATTCAGCTGATTTATGATATAATAGAAGTACTATGGAAAATGAAAATGTAACAAAAATTGCTCAAGATTTAAACATCAAAGAGATCCAAATTGCCAAAGTTCTAGACTTGACTTCACAAGGGAATACCATTCCTTTCATTGCTCGTTACCGTAAGGAAATGACAGGTAATTTGGATGAAGTACAAATTAAAGCTATCATTGACTTGGATAAAAGCATGACAGCTTTAACTGACCGTAAAGCGACTGTTCTTGCTAAAATTGAAGAACAAGGTAAGCTTACTGCGGAACTCAAAAAAGCTATTGAGAACGCTGAAAAGTTGGCAGACGTTGAGGAACTTTACCTTCCTTACAAGGAAAAACGTCGTACCAAAGCCACTATCGCCAGAGAAGCAGGGCTATTTCTACTAGCTCGTTTAATTTTGCAAAATAAGCCTTCGCTTGAAGTAGAAGCAGCGAATTTTATAACAGAAGGGTTTGAAACAGCTGACAAGGCACTTGCTGGCGCTTGTGAAATTCTTATTGAAGCTTTTTCGGAGGACAACAAGCTCCGCTCATGGGTTTACAATGAAATCTTGTCTTACAGCTCAATCATGTCAACAGTTAAAGACGAAGCTGCTGATGATAATAAAACCTTCCAAATTTACTATGATTTTTCAGAGAAAGTTTCTAAAATTCAAGGTTATCGTATTTTGGCACTTAATCGTGGTGAAAAACTCGGTATTTTAAAAGTTGGTTTCGAGCATAACATTGATAAAATGGTGCGCTTCATGGGAGCTCGCTTTAAAAATAAAAATGCTTATATTGATGATGTCATCGGCAAAACGATTAGGAAAAAAATCGTTCCTGCTATGGAACGCCGTGTTCACAGTGAGTTAACAGAAAGTGCAGAGGATGGTGCAATCGAACTGTTCTCCGAAAATCTTCGCAATCTCCTTTTGGTCTCTCCTTTGAAAGGAAAAATGGTGTTAGGATTTGACCCAGCCTTTCGTACAGGAGCTAAGTTAGCTGTTGTTGACCAAACAGGAAAATTGATGACTACCCAAGTTATCTATCCCGTTCCACCAGCTAGTCAGGCTAAAATCGAGCAATCGAAAAAAGATTTAGCAGAGCTTATTCGCACATATGGTGTTGAGATTATTGCTATCGGAAATGGGACTGCTAGCCGTGAAAGCGAAGCCTTTGTGGCACAAGTTTTGAAAGATTTTCCAGATGTTTCTTACGTGATTATCAATGAAAGCGGAGCTTCTGTCTATTCCGCATCTGAATTGGCACGTCACGAGTTTCCAGATTTGACCGTTGAAAAACGCTCAGCTATTTCCATTGCGCGTCGTTTGCAAGACCCACTTGCAGAATTGGTTAAAATCGCTCCAAAATCAATTGGTGTCGGACAATATCAGCACGACGTTAGTCAGAAAAAACTTGCCGAAAACCTTGATTTTGTTGTAGATACCGTTGTTAACCAAGTCGGTGTTAATATCAATACAGCAAGCCCCGCGCTATTAGCCCACGTTTCAGGATTAAATAAAACAATTTCTGAAAATATTGTCAAATACCGTGATGAAAATGGACGAATTGCTTCGCGTGAAGACATCAAAAAAGTTCCACGTCTGGGAGCTAAAGCTTTTGAACAAGCAGCAGGTTTCTTGCGTATTCCAGGGGCAAAAAATATCCTTGACAATACAGGCGTTCACCCAGAGTCTTATAAAGCCGTTGAACGTTTATTGAAAGAATTAAATATCACAGATTTAGATGATTCAGCAAAAATAAAACTGCAATCTGTTTCAATTGAAACGATGGCTGAAACCATTAATATCGGACAAGAAACGCTTAAAGATATTATTGCTGACCTCTTAAAACCAGGGCGTGATTTGCGTGATGATTTTGAAGCACCTGTGCTCCGCCAAGATGTTTTGGATATTTCAGACCTTGAAATTGGGCAAAAATTAGAAGGAACTGTCCGTAATGTTGTTGATTTTGGTGCATTTGTTGATATTGGTTTGCATGATGATGGTTTGATTCATATTTCACAAATGAGCAAGTCTTTTGTCAAACATCCAAGTCAAGTGATTTCTGTCGGAGACGTTGTGACGGTTTGGGTTTCAAAAATCGATAAGGAACGCGGAAAAATCAATCTTTCCTTGGTAGACTTACGTGAACTTAACTAATTTTATCAAAACAGTCTCACGAGAAGATTTCGGAAAAGAATTTCGCCATACGGCATTTTGGAATCCACGTTTGCGGACAACGGGTGGTCGTTTTTTCCCAGATGATGGGCATTTGGATTTTAATCCCAAGATTTATGAAGCATTTGGTGTTGACGTTTTTCGAAAAATTGTTCGCCATGAGCTTTGCCATTATCATTTGTATTTTGAGGGAAAAGGCTATAAGCACGCTGATGCCGATTTTAAAGCATTATTGAAAGTAGTTGATGGTCTGCGTTACGCGCCAGCCATGCTCCAAAAGGCGGAAAAATACCTATACCGTTGCCAAAAATGTGGACAAGACTATCACCGAAAACGTCGTGTCAATACCCCAAAATACCGTTGTGGACGTTGTCACGGCAAGCTCTTAGAAATCAAAAATCAAGAAATTTAGAGAAAGATTTTTTCTTCAGTATAGAATCAGTCGTAGGACTGATTTTATTTTAAAGGCGATTAGGTATAATAACTATAGTGAGATAAAAAGAAGGAAGGGACTAAAATGAAATCAGCTCTTTATAAACAGCGAAAAAATAAACTGGTTTGTGGTGTCTGTGCCGGAATTGCTGATAAGTTCGGTTGGGACTTGCCTTTGACGCGTGTCCTGACAGTATTGCTGATGTATTTTTATGGCTTTGGCATTGTCATTTATATTCTCTTAGCAATTTTTCTTCCTTACAAAGAAGATATCACTCGAGACCATTACGGAACGGGACCACGCCAACGTAAGGATGCTGAAGTCGTTGACGAAGATGACGACAATGACGGTTGTTTTTGGTAAAAACTGACAGTTTAACTTCAATGTAGCAAAAACTTAACACTTATAGGGATAACAGGAACTTATAAAGGTCTTTCAAAACAGGAAAAGCTCAGATTATGATTGTTCTGGGCCTTTGATTTGGTAGCTTTTTATTAGCAGGAAACTGATAATATTTTTGAATAAGTCTGCGTGAGCGCTTACTTTTGCAGGTTAATGTGATATAATAATGAAAAAAGAGGAAAAGGATTGAACAAAAATTGATGATAAACTGAAAATAGCTTGTGGTTTAGTCAAGCTTATTTTCTAAAATTTTCAATTTATTTACACAGTCACGAGGTGATTGGTAAATGGTTCATGGTACATCAAATGTCGGTTACTGTAAAAATGTTGGTGGACAAGGTTAAGCTAGATGTTATCTACGGTGATGATGACTTATTAGCTAAAAAAATTACAACGTCAGATATTTCACGACCTGGGCTTGAGATGACAGGTTATTTTGATTATTATTCGCCGGAACGCCTGCAATTGCTAGGGATGAAAGAGTGGTCTTATCTTACCAAAATGTCATCACATAATCGTCATCAAGTTTTGACAGAAATGATTAAGCCAGAGACACCTGCTATTATTGTAGCGCGTAATCTAGCCATTCCAGATGAAATGTTGGCAGCTGCTAAAGAAAAAGGCATTGCTGTCTTGCAAAGTCATATCCCAACAAGTCGTTTATCTGGTGAAATGTCATGGTATCTGGATTCTTGCCTTGCCGAACGCACTAGCGTTCATGGTGTTCTCATGGATATTTACGGTATGGGAGTTTTAATTCAAGGTGATTCAGGAATTGGTAAAAGTGAAACTGGTCTTGAATTAGTCAAACGTGGTCACCGCTTGGTAGCTGATGACCGTGTCGATGTATTTGCCAAAGACGAAGAAACACTTTGGGGGGAACCCGCAGAAATTCTCCGTCATTTGCTTGAAATTCGAGGTGTTGGTATCATTGACGTGATGAGCTTGTACGGTGCTAGCGCTGTTAAAGATTCATCACAAGTTCAATTGGCAATTTACTTAGAGAATTTTGAATCAGATAAAATCTTTGACCGCTTAGGAAATAGCAACGAAGAAATCGAGTTATCTGGTGTAAAAATTCCGCGCGTGCGTATCCCAGTAAAAACAGGACGTAACGTGTCAGTCGTTATTGAAGCAGCAGCCATGAACTACCGTGCTAAACAAATGGGATTTGATGCAACTAAGACATTTGAGGACCGCCTCACTCAGCTTATTAGCCAAAACGAGGAGAACTAATGATTGATCCAGTTGCTATTCAGTTAGGTCCTATTAGTATTCGTTGGTATGCGATTTTCATTGTTTCAGGGTTACTTCTTGCTGTTTATTTAGCGATGAAAGAAGCACCGCGTCGGAAGATAATTCCTGATGACATTTTAGATTTTATTTTAATTGCATTCCCACTTGCGATTATTGGTGCTCGTGTTTATTATGTCATTTTTGATTGGTCTTATTATGCTAATCAGCCATTGAGCGAAATAGTTGCCATTTGGAACGGTGGCCTTGCTATTTACGGTGGCTTGATTACAGGAGCAATCGTATTGTTTGTTTTTTCTTATTACCGAGCAATCAATCCACTTGATTTTTTGGACATTGCAGCACCTGGTGTCATGATTGCGCAAGCTATCGGACGATGGGGAAATTTCATAAATCAAGAAGCTTATGGTAAAATAGTAGATAATCTGAATTACCTACCAGAGTTTATCAAGAACCAGATGTATATTGATGGTTCGTATCGTGTTCCGACATTTTTATATGAATCATTGTGGAATTTATTAGGATTTGTGATTGTCATGAGCCTAAGACACCGACCACGTTTCTTCAAACAAGGTGAAATTACCTTCTTTTACCTCATTTGGTATGGTTGTGGGCGTTTTGTCATCGAAGGAATGCGGACAGATAGTCTAATGTTACTCGGAATTCGAGTATCACAATGGCTTTCTGCTCTACTCGTTTTGATTGGTGTGGTCTTGGTTATCTGGAGAAGAAAACAGAAAGCTGTTCCGTATTATCAGGAATAAAAATAGGTAGATGGGAGAAAAAAATGTTTGAAGTAGCACTATTAATTATTGCCATTGCTTTTGCTGTTTTGGTTGGCGTTTTTATACCACTTGGTGTTAAACTATATAAAACAGTTGATGTTGTAAATGAGACAATTGATGAAACAAAGCAGACCATAAAAGTGTTGACTAGTGATGTTAACGTCACTCTTCATCAGACCAATGAAATCTTGGCTAAAGTTAATGTTTTAGTTGAGGATGTTAATGGCAAGGTGTCAACAATTGATCCACTTTTTGTGGCAGTTGCAGAGTTGTCTGAGACTGTTTCGGATTTGAATGCACAAGCTCGTAATATCACTCAAAAAGCTACTCAAGCCTCAGCAAATGTTAGCAAAGCTGGTGCAGCATTTGCTGTTGGTAAAGTTGCCTCAAAATTATTTCGTAAAAAAGGAGAAGAAGCATGAGTAAACTATTGAAAAACGTGATTATTGGTGTTGCCTCTGGTGCAGCTGCAGCTTATTTCCTATCTACCGAAAAAGGTAAGAAATTCCAAAAGAAAGCCGCTAAAGCTTACGAGGCTTATAAAGAAAATCCTGCTGAATATCATCAAAAAGCAAAAGATAAAGTAACGGAATACACAGATTTAGCTGTTGATACCTTCAACGACTACCGCCAAAAATTTGAATCTGGTGAATTAACAACCGATGAATTTTTGGATACAGTAAAAGAAAAAGGTAAAGCGGCAGCTGATTTTGCTTCTGAAAAAGTCTCAGAATTCACTTCTAAAGTATCTGAAGCGGTTAACGAAGCAGAAGAAGCTAAAGAAGAAACAAAAGTAGAAGTCGATGACATTATCATTGACTACACACAAGACGAAGAAGCCCCAGCAACTGAAAAGCCTGAGACTACTACCGAAGAAGCTGATGAAGAATAATGAAAAGGTCCAGTGGACCTTTTTATGTTCGAGCCCGAAAACAGGAAAGCTAAGAAAAATGTCAAAAATTTTTCTTACAATATAAAAACAACCCCAAAGTGGAGTTGTAGTGGTTCATTTCAATGTCTTAAAGACCAAATAATACTTGAAACAGCTGACGTAATAGCTAGGCTAATAAGAGAGGCAAATAAGAAAGCCCAGATTGGAGCTAGATTCAAGACTAGCAAAAAGAATGAGATGACGACAGTCGAAATTCCAAATAATGCAATACGAGCAAAAAACATTAACTCTTTTAATTTAGCATTTCTGTGGTCAATTTCTTGAAATTCTTGAAATTTTGGTGCATTATCTTCTTGATAATGCCGTTCTTCAAGCTTTTTGTGTTGCTTTAATGGTGTTGGCATAATCCTCTCTCCTCTGATACTTAGATATCATACCATAAATTAACAAATTTGTCACCTTTTTTAAAAAATCCCTTGACTGATGTTAAAAAATATGTTTAAAATAGTTGTTCCTCTTTTTTGTTTTAAAATGAGGATTTCTTTTTGAGCCTCTCTTCTCATAAACTTTTTTCTCATTTTGAGATGTCACTAAAACTTTTTAGAAAGCTATAACAATAAGATTTTAGAGGATATCTGTGACTAATTGTTATAGGAGTGGTATAATTAAAACGTTATGGAAAAAATAATTATTACTGCGACAGCTGAATCTATTGAGCAGGTCAAAGAGCTTTTAGATGCAGGTGTTGATCGTATTTATGTGGGTGAGGAAAACTATGGTTTACGTTTGCCTCATAATTTTACTTATGATGAACTTTCTGAAATCGCTAAGTTAGTTCATGATGCTGGAAAAGAACTAAGTATCGCTTGCAATGCTTTGTTGCACCAAGATATGATTAATGCGGTTCGCCCATATCTTGATTTTTTGAAAGATATTAAAGCCGATTATCTAGTAGCAGGAGATGCAGGTGTTTTTCACATCAATAAAAATGAAGGCTACGATTTCAAGATGATTTATGATGTTTCTGTTTTTGTAACATCAAGTCGTCAAGTGAATTTCTGGGGAGACCATGGCGCTAGCGAAGTCATTCTTGCTCGTGAAATCCCGTCAGTCGAATTGTTCAAAATATCAGAAAATCTTCGCTACCCAGCTGAAGTGCTTGTTTACGGAGCTACTGTCATTCATCATTCAAAACGTCCATTATTGCAAAATTATTACAATTTTACGCATAATGATGATGAAAAAACTCGTGAACGTGGTCTTTTCCTTGCTGAACCAAGCAACAAAGACTCACACTATTCAATTTATGAAGACAAACACGGTACACACATCTTCGATACTGACGATCTTGATATGATGCCAAAAATAACAGAGTTGGTTGAACACAACTACACACACTGGAAATTAGATGGTATCTACTGCCCAGGTCATAATTTTGTTGAAATCGCAAAAATCTTTGTGAAAACAAAAGAATTGATGGAAGCTGGTGAATTTACACAAGACCAAGCTTTCTTATTGGATGAAGAAATTCGTAAATTACATCCAAAAGGTCGCACACTTGGAACTGGATTCTATGAATTTGACCCAGAGGAAGTGAAGTAAAACTACCCCAAAATGAACTCTTGTCATGATTGAGTTACTATTTCAGGGCATGACAAGTTAGCTAATTAACTGAAATTGTTGTAAAGATATTTATCTTTAAATTTTACTATCTTGGAAATAGGAATATAATAATGTCAGAAAAAACTTTAAAACGTCCAGAGGTTTTAGCACCTGCTGGTACTCTTGAGAAATTAAAAGTCGCTGTTGATTATGGAGCTGATGCAGTCTTTGTTGGTGGACAAGCTTACGGTCTTCGTAGCCGTGCTGGTAACTTCACGATGGAAGAATTGCAAGAAGGAATTAATTATGCCCATGCGAATGGTGCTAAGGTCCACGTCGCAGCAAATATGGTTACCCACGAAGGAAACGAAACTGGTGCAGGAGAGTGGTTCCGTGAACTTCGTGATCTGGGCTTGGATGCCGTTATCGTATCTGACCCAGCACTTATTGTAATTTGTTTAACAGAAGCACCAGGTTTAGAAGTCCACGTGTCAACACAAGCTTCGACAACCAACTATGAAGCCTTTGCTTTCTGGGAAGAAATCGGTGTGTCTCGTGTTGTTTTGGCGCGTGAAGTCGGAATTGCTGAAATTGAAGAAATTCGTAAACACACCTCACTTGAAATTGAAGCTTTCGTTCACGGCGCAATGTGTATCAGTTATTCAGGGCGTTGTGTCCTTTCTAATCATATGAGTCATCGTGATGCTAACCGTGGCGGTTGTTCACAATCTTGTCGTTGGAAATATGACCTTTATGATATGCCGTTTGGTCAAGAACGTAAAAGTCTTGAAGGTGAAATTCCAGAGCCCTTTTCTATGTCATCAGTTGATATGTGTATGATTGAACACTTACCTGATTTGATTGAAAATGGTGTCGATAGCTTTAAGATTGAAGGTCGTATGAAATCAATTCACTACGTATCAACGGTCACAAACTGCTACCGTGCAGCCGTCGATGCTTACCTAGAAAGCCCAGCAAAATTCGAAGCTATCAAAGGTGAATTACTTGATGAGCTTTGGAAAGTTGCCCAACGTGAATTAGCAACTGGTTTCTACTATCAAACACCAACAGAAAACGAACAACTCTTTGGCGCTCGTCGTAAAATACCACAATATAAATTTGTCGGTGAAGTTGTTGCCTTTGATGAAGAAACAATGACAGCAACAATCCGTCAACGTAACGTTATTCTTGAAGGAGATGCTGTCGAATTCTATGGACCAGGATTCCGTCATTTTGAAACTTACATCAAAGATTTGTGTGATGCTGATGGCAATAAAATTGATCGTGCTCCAAACCCAATGGAATTATTGAGAATCACTGTCCCTCAAGCGGTTCAAGCAGGAGATATGATTCGTGCTCGTAAAGAAGGACTTGTGAACCTTTATAAAAGCGACGGTTCTAGCAAAACTGTTAGAGCATAATCAGTAATAATTATTAAAAAATGAACGACTCTTAAACATAATGGCATAGGGTCGTTCATTTTTTGTCTAGTTCTTGAGATTTACGGACAGTTGGTGGTACCAATGTTAAACGATTGATATCGCTGATAGCGATGATTGTTGAGATATTCTTTTGGAAGTTTTTGAGGATTAATTTGTTATTTTTGGGGTCGTATTTGACCAAATCACCTGTAAAACTGCCGTCTTTGTAAATAGCATGGAGCGCTAATTGCTTTTCTTGCGCTTCTTTGATGGTTGCGATGGTTTTGTGAGTTTTCAGATTAATATCTGCGGCTGGTTGAGCATGAAAGTCAATATAAGCCTGTGCTTGCCTTTTTAAACGTTTGATAAGATTTTTCATAGTCATTTACCTAAAAAATTGATAAAATGATTATACACCTTTTGAAGAAAAAAATAAATAATCAAAAGTTTAGAAAGTTTTTTTACGAATATATATTAGGAGGAAGATTTATTATGTCAGAATTTAAATTTGAAATTGTTGAACACTTACTTACCCTATCTGAGAGCGATAAAGGTTGGACAAAAGAATTAAACCGTGTCAGTTTTAACGGAGCAGAGCCAAAATTTGATATTCGTTCATGGAGCCCAGACCACAGCAAAATGGGCAAAGGTGTGACACTCACAAATGATGAATTTAAAATCATCTTGGACGCTTTCCGCGGCTAAGTTAGAGATAAAAGAGGCTGAGACAAAAGTACTCAGCTTCTTTATTTATATAGTTATTATTTACAAGGCGCAGTAGTTGAGTGGGTTCTAATGCGCTGACAAATCAGCTTTTACAACCCTTTTGACATCAAGCTACGCTTGACTTCATTTCCAACCTCAAAAGGTTCCCCAAACCTTTTGAGCCATGCGGGGGTGGGAGTAAAACAGTTCAGTGAACTGTTTTTGGTCAGCAACAAGAAATTAAGATTTGCTGAGAAATCAAGTTTCTACGAAACTACTGATTCGCTTCTTAATTTCTAGGCTCATGAATAAAATCTCCACTGGAGATTTTATTTGTCTCACTCCCTTTTTTATGCAAAATAGGCAGTATTTTTTAGAGAGATAAATAAAGGTTTACTGATAGCTGTAATAGCTAGAAGTTTTCCAATTTCAGGAATGATGAAAGGTACAACGCCAGCTAAGAAAGCAGCTTGCCAGCTCATATTTGCTAAAAAATATAAGCCAATCACTCCGCAAATAAAAGCTAAACAATTACCGAGTAGATTGCTAATAAAAATCTTAACCAAAGAGCTTTCCGTATTGGCTAGGTAAGAAGTTAAGACAGCGTAGAAAAGAAAGCCCCAGAGAAAACCAGATGTTGGACCTGATAATGCTGCAATACCTCCGCTACCACCTGCGAAAACAGGAAGCCCAATAGCGCCAAGTAGCAGATAAAGCGCCACACTGAGCGCGGCTTCACGTGGACGGAAAATCGACGCGATAAGTCCAACAGCAAGCGTTTGAAGCGTAAAGGGAACCGTTCCGATAGGAATTACAATCTGTGAAAGTACCGCAATCAAAGCAGCACCAAATGCTGGGAAGATGAGCATTAAAAGCTTATTTCTAGACATAAAATCTCCTTGCTTACTTTAGTTAACTTATGATTAGACTTAGGTTAACTAGACTTTATCCAAAGCTAAGCAGAATGTCAAGAAAAAAATCGCTTTTTCAGCGATTTCATTTTCCTTTATGGTTGAGATAATCTGCTACCCCAATCACTCCAAAAACAATTCCCAGAATGATAAAGATTACTTTATGCTCTAACAAGCCATAAACTAAAAAGATGATAGCAGAAATGAAATAGACAATATTTTTAGACATAGCAATTCCTTTTGAATATAATACTTACTCATATTGTAGCATAAAGTAGCTTTCTTTGACATTCTAAGGCTAGTCAAATCACGTATTTTTCATTATAATGAAATTTGGAAACGTAATCATAATCATTAAAAAGGCGAGGAAAAATGGCAGATTTACAATATAAGAATTACATTTTTGACTTTTATGGCACACTTGTAGATATTTGGACAGACGAGGATGACGAGAAGCTTTGGGAGCAAATGGCTGCGCTTTATGCCGCTTATGGCGCTGATTATTTTGCTGCGGAGCTTAAAGCAAATTATGATAACCATATTAAACGTCAAGAAAATCAATTACGCAAACGTTCTCAAGTGACTTTGAAAACACTCAAAGAAGTAGGAGCAACAGTTATTTTATTGTCAAATGCCCAGCGAGCTTTCACCCAAGCTGAAATTGAAATGACAGGCTGCAGAGAATTTCTTGATAAGATTTACATCTCGTCTGATTACAAAATGAAAAAACCACAAGTTGAATTCGTGAATCTGGTCTTGAACGACAATCAACTTAATCCGGAAGAAACCGTTATGGTTGGCAATGATTTTACGAGCGACATGGCAATCGCACAAGCAGCAGGCATCGACGGTATTCTGCTTAACACATTCCCATACAACCAATCAGAAATCGAAACCCTCAATACCATGAACGCCAAAGTAATTGAGGATATCAGTGAGTTGGTAGGGTGAGGGGAGAAAAATATTAGGCAATTTGTTTTTTTCTTTGATATAATAAGGGTAGCAATTATATAAAATAAAAGGATGTAAAAATGGCAAATGAAGCAACAGCTACTGACCAATATGTCAGAAGAGAAATTGAAAAATTTGGTGTACGATATGAAGAGCAAGGCTCGTCACACCCAGAAATATCTAAGGCGTTAAAAGGTGCAAGTAAGCAGGGAAAATCAGGAATTGGTAAGCCAGAATTTATTATGCAGATTTCTGATTATTTAATTGTAATTGAGGATAAACGTGATAATGCTAAACTAATGAATTTAGATGGTATAAGCATTGCTAAAGATAGATCATCATTAGTTAATTATGCTGTTAATGGAGCAGTTCATTATGCTAATCATATTGTTGAGAAAACCACTTCTTTTGATGAAGTCATCGCAATTGGAGTAACAGGAGATGAGGAATTACACAATATTCAACCAGTTTTAGTTAGTATTACTGATGGGGTAGTTACTAAGAAAATTCTATCTAAGTTATCTACTCTTCAAGAACTTCATCCAGATAATATTAACGAGTGGTATTCAGTAAATGTGTTAGGTGAATATTCGATTGAGCAAAAACAGATCTTTGAACTACAAAATGTTTCTAAAGAATTACATGAGGATTTAAGAAACTATGCTTCTCTCGAAGGAGAAAATAAAGCCACAGTTATTTCAGCTATTCTACTAGCCCTTAGTGAAGAAGATTTTGATATAAAAAAATTGAAAGGGAATAAGTATTCTAAAGATGAGAATGGGGATGAAGATACATCTAAACCTGTAATTGATAATGATGGAAAGAGAATATTGAAATCTGTCGAAGATTACATTAATACTGAAGGTATTATGCCACAAGACAAAGTTAATATACTTCTTAATAAGTTTTCGTTTCTGAAGACGAATATACGCTTGAACGAAAAAAACGAAACATTAGGTGTTTCTCCATTACATTATTTTACAAAAAAACTTCAAGATAAGGTCATCCATCACTTTAAACAAAATACCAATTATGATATTTTAGGTAATTTCTATGGAGAATTTGTGAAGTACGGCGGTAGCGATGGTAATGGACTTGGAATTGTATTGACACCTCATCATATTACGACTTTAATGGCGGAGCTTATTGATGTATCACCTAATGATTATGTTTTAGATCCAGCTTGTGGTAGCGGTGCTTTTTTGATTTCAGCTATGAATCAGATGGTTGGACAAGCAAAAGACGAAGGTGAGATTAAACATATTAAGCAACATCAACTACTTGGAATTGAGATGCAGGAAAAAATGTTTACTGTTGCGACAACTAATATGATTTTACGTGGTGATGGAAAAAGTAATCTTCAACTTAATGATATGTTTGCTGTCTCAGGTGAAGAAATGCAAGCTAAAAAAGTTAATAAGATTTTATTTAATCCACCATACTCACAAGGAAAAACTGATAAGTCATTAACTGAAATTAACTTTATCAACCATGCCTTGGATATGTTAGTTAGAGGTGGTAAGTTAGCTGTTATTGTTCCTCAATCTACTATGGTAGGTAAGTCCAAGGAAGAAAAGAACTACAAGGAAAAATTCTTGAAAAGCATACTTTGGACATGGTAATTACAGTTAATAAAGACACTTTCCATGGTGTTGGAACTAATCCAGTTATTGCAGTTTTTGAAGCAGGTAAACCACATGATATAGAACGTAAGAAAGTTAAATTCATTAACTTTGAAGATGATGGCTTTGTGGTAAGAAAGCATATCGGTCTAGTTGATGATGGTTCAGCTAAGGAAAAGAGAAAATTTCTTTTTGATGTCATCAATGGAAATGAAGATGATTACACAACCAAATTTATGGTGAAATCAACTATTCAACCAGAGGATGAATGGTTACATAGTTTCTATTATTTCAATGATGAAATTCCAAGTGATTCTGACTTTGAAAAAACAATTGCGGATTATCTCAGCTTTCAATTTGATATGTACGCCCATGGACGCGGTTATTTATTTGAGGAGGATAATAATGAAGAGTAAGGAGTATTGGAAAGTTTTTCGAGTAGATGAGATTTTTGACCTATTTACTGGTGCTTCGATAAGTCAAGATAAATTTAGTGCGGGTAAGATTCCAAGAGTTACAGCAACAGATTTGAATAATGGAATAGGTTTATTTACTAATAGATTAGAGAATAAGAATTATCGTATCTTTGATAACTTTATTAGTGTTTCGTTTTTAGGTAGTATATTTTATCATAGTTATGAAGCAAGCTTAGATATGAAAATTCATGGTCTTAAAGTCAAGGAGAGAGAATTAAATCCTAATTTAGCTCACTTTTTAATTACTTGTCTGAAAAGTAGTTTACCTCAAGCAAGTTATGGTAATCAATTATCTAGCAAAGATTTATTAACTAAAAGTATTTTACTACCGATTAATGAAAAAGGTACTCCTGACTGGACATTTATGGAAAATTATGTTCAAATCAAATCAAATCAAATCAAATCAAATATACTTACCAGCTTCCTAAACAACATGAAATAACGGATTTTAGAAATTTAGATGAAGTTGAGTGGGCAGAATATTTTATTGATGATATCATTAATGTAAAATCTGGAGTTCGTTTAATCAAAGAGGAACATAAAAAAGGTAAAATACCATTTATCGGTGCTTCGGATAATAGTAATGGAATAACAGGATTTGTCAATAACACTAACTCAAGTACAGATTTTGATGTATTAGGAGTGAATTATAATGGTAGTGTTGGATATGCTTTCTATCATCCCTATAAAGCAACTTTTTCAGATGATGTGAAGTGCTTAACGTTCAAGAGAGGTGTAAACAATAAGTTTACGTTGTTATTTTTGAAACATGCTATTGAAAGACAAGCTCAAAAGTATGCATATGGTTACAAGTTTAATGCTCAACGTATGAAGAGACAGATTATTAAGCTTCCCTCAGTTTTTGGGGTACCAGATTTTGAATTTATGGAGCAGTATATGAAGCGATTAGAAAATCGAATAATACAAAAATTGGAAGTAACTGAGGGCGATATTTAGTAAATTGTTTTTATGATAGAATTGTTGAAATTTTAGACTTTTAAAGTCAACTTTTTAGATTACAAATAAAAATAACACCTACTGAATAACTCAGCAAGTGTTATTTTTAAATATAGGACATCCTTCATATTGATTTTTAACCAATATTCAATTCCTTTCGTTTATTAATAACATAGTTTTTAAAATCAATCACATCTTGAACGGTTGGTTCATAATTTTCAATCATTGATGAGCCAATAGCGTACCAGACTATATCAAAATCTGAAAAATTATCAAAGGGAACTCCTAGGATAGTTAGTTCTTCTTTGTTTACATCAAGAGTCATATAAATCCTCCTCTCGCATATTGTTAATATCATTATAACATATCTTGCTTATGTTCTTGTAGAGAAGTAGTCATGACAAAAAGAACCCTCATACATCTTTGATTAGAATTATCTTCTAAACGAAATGTATGGGGGTATTATTATGTATAATTACTTCATCGTTGGAAACAATAAGACATCGCGGATTGTTGTTGTGTCTGTGAGGAGCATGACTAGGCGGTCAATACCGATACCAAGTCCACCTGTTGGTGGCATACCGTATTCGAGGGCTTCGACGTAGTCGTAGTCAATTCCAGTTGCTTCGTCGTCACCAAGTTCTTTAGCTTTAGCTTGGGCTTCAAAACGTGACAATTGATCGATTGGATCGTTAAGTTCGGTAAAGGCATTACCGTATTCTTTAGTCATGATGAAGAGTTCGAAGCGGTCAGTGAAGCGAGGATCTTCTGCGTTTTTCTTAGCAAGAGGAGAAACTTCAACAGGGTGTCCATAAACGAATGTTGGTTGAATCAATGTTTCTTCGACAAATTCTTCAAAGAAAGCGTTGATGATGTGACCAACTGAAGTGAAGTGTTTTTCAACTGGTACATTTTTCTCTTTGGCAATAGCTTGCGCTTCTTCGAGAGTCATTTCTTTCCAAAAATCAACGCCAGTGACTTCTTTGATAGCATCAACCATGTGAACACGTTTAAATGGTTTGTCAATGGCAATTTCAGTTCCTTGGTATGAAATAGGACCGTCACCTTTAACAGCTTTTGAAGCGTGTTGGATAATGCCTTCTGTCAAATCCATGATATCTTTGAAGTCAGCATAGGCTTGGTAAACTTCGATAGATGTGAATTCAGGATTGTGTGTGGCATCCATACCTTCGTTACGGAAGATACGTCCGATTTCGTACACTCGTTCCATACCACCAACGATAAGACGTTTCAAGTGAAGTTCAGTTGCGATACGAAGAACCATGTCCATATCTTGTGCGTTGTGGTGAGTGATAAATGGGCGAGCGGTAGCACCGCCAGCTTCGTTGTGAAGGACTGGAGTTTCAACTTCTAAGAAACCAAGTCCGTCAAGGTAACGACGGATTTCTGAGATGATTTTTGAACGAGTCACAAAGCGTTCAAAACTGTCACGGTTTGAAATCAAGTCAAGGTAACGTTTACGATATTTAGTTTCAACGTCTGTAAGTCCGTGGAATTTTTCTGGAAGTGGACGAAGTGCTTTAGATAAGTGGGTAAGGTGAGTGGCTTTGATTGTCAATTCACCCATATCTGTACGCATGATTTCACCTTCAATACCGAGGAAGTCACCGAGGTCTGCTTTTTTGAAAATGTGATAGTTTTCGTCACCGACAGCATCTTTGCGGACATAGACTTGGATTTGACCGTCGCAGTCTTGAATGTGTGCAAAACCAACTTTACCTTTACCACGCTTAGTCATTAGACGACCAGCGATAGTAGCTGTCTTGTTAATTTCATGCAATTCTTCTTTAGTTTTGTCAGCGTATTTTTCTTTTAATTGACCAGAAGTAGCTGTGCGTTCAAATCGAGTTCCGAAAGGATCGATGCCTTGTTCAGCCAATGCTGCCATTTTTTCACGACGCACGATTTGTTGATCGTTTAATTCTTCAATGTGTTCGTTTGACATGTTTTCCTCCAATAAGTATTCTTTCCTATTGTATCATAAAAGGGGCTAGAATACACCTTATTTTTGCGTGCTTTGCTTGGGAATGGGACAAAAATTAGTAATTCTAAAAGCAATTCGATTTTTTAGCAAGTTTTTATTTTTATTGCTGAGCTAAAACGGTCTCTTTCCAGATTGTCAAAGTTCAAAGAATCATGTCTTGTAAATATAATTGCATTGATAATGAGGTTTGAGCATTTTTCTATTAGCTTTGTTTTCTTGTCTTTGATTGAAAAGAAGGGTAAAAAATAGTATAATATGTGACGGTAAAATTTATTAGAGAGAAAAGAGATTCATGATTACTTCAATTGTTTTTGATGTTGATGATACGATTTATGACCAACAAGCACCTTATCGTATTGCCGTTGAGAAATGTTTTCCTGATTTTGATATGAGTAAAATCAATCAGGCTTATATTCGTTTCCGTCATTATTCAGATGTCGGCTTTCCGCGTGTAATGGCAGGTGAATGGACAACTGAGTATTTCCGTTTTTGGCGTTGCAAGGAAACCTTATTAGAATTTGGTTACCGTGAAATTGATGCAGCAACTGGCGTGCATTTCCAAGAAATTTATGAAGAGGAATTGGAAAATATCACAATGCTTGATGAGATGCGCATCACGCTTGATTTTCTTAAAAAAAAAGGCGTTCCAATGGGAATTATCACGAATGGACCAACGGAACACCAATTGAAAAAAGTTAAAAAACTTGGTCTTTATGATTATGTTGATCCAAAACGTGTCCTTGTCAGCCAAGCGACTGGTTTCCAAAAACCAGAAAAAGAGATTTTCAATCTTGCTGCGGAGCAATTTGACATGAACCCTGCAACAACACTTTACGTTGGTGATTCATATGACAATGACGTTGTTGGTGCTTTCAATGGTGGCTGGCATTCAATGTGGTTTAACCACCGTGGCCGTAGCTTGAAGCCTGATATTAAACCAGTTTATGATGTTGCTATTGATAACTTTGAACAGCTGTTCGGAGCTGTGAAAGTTCTCTTTGACCTTCCTGATAATAAATTTATCTTTGATATTAATGACAAGAACAATCCAATTCTTGAAATGGGTATCAACAACGGATTGATGATGGCAGCAGAACGTCTGCTTGAAAGTAACATGAGTATTGATAAAGTTGTTATCCTGCTTCGTTTGGATAAACAACAAGAAAAAGTTTTGCGTCTAAAATACGCAAGAAATAACTAATAAATGCCCCTCCTAAGTGCCATCTAGGAGGTTTTTTCGTCTTTAAGATTTCTTTTGTTTATAAGATGTGTCATTCCATTTTAGACAAGTAAAAGTTTTAAAATCCTTGGTCTCTAAAACCGTCACACTACCGTTATCAAGTCCGCCTTGGGCACGGAGGACGGCTGGTTCATATCCTAATAAAGTACGGATAGAGGCGGTAAAATTAGCACCATGCCCAACTAACAAGACATTCTGATAAGGTTGATTTTTCATTGATTTAATGAATGACTCAACGCGTTTAGTGGTTTGATAAACAGATTCAGCGTCAAATACATCATTATCGAATTTAGCTAAATTATGTCGAAAAGCTTGCATTTGTTGAGGATAAATAGATGTTATCGTTGCAATTTTGCTGCCTTCCAATCTTCCAAGATGCCATTCACGCAGCGAGGGTTGAAAGCTGATTGCCTTTGGATAGTGGCTGCGTGACATGATAATCTTGCAAGTATCGCTGGCACGTTTTAAATCGCTTGAAAAAACGACATCAAATTTAACATCTTGGAGATAATCACCTAATTTTTCCAAATCATGAACAGATTCCTCCAAGAGAGGTGAGTCACCATTTGCTCCTTGGAAACGTCCTTCTAAGTTCCATTGTGTTTTACCATGACGTACAAAATAAAATTTCATCAGTTACTTTCCAATCTAAAAATTAATGTGAATTGTCAATCAAGTCAGCAAAGCTGGCACCAATAAAATCTGCCAAGGTTTGACTGTCAATGCGGATAGAACGTCCGATTTCACCGGCAGAAACAATCATCGTTCCCATTTCTAGAGCACGGTTATCAATGAAAATCGGAAAATTGTGTTTCTGATGAATACCGACAGGATTATTTGCTCCGTGAATGTAGTCAGTTGTTTTTTGAAGATTTTTTTGTGGAATCATGCTGACTTTTTTGTTGCCAGAAACTTTGGCTAATTTTTTCTCAGAAAGATGTTCGGTGATTTGAACAATTCCGATTAGAGGGCCTGTTTTGTCACCTGTTAGAGCAAGGGTTTTGAAAATATCAGATTTTTCAATGTCATCTGGTAAGTCTCCCTCAAGTGCATTGATTGCTAAGCTGTCGTGTTCGATTTTTGCCTTGTCCAGAATTTGATCAACAAGTGTCTTTTTTAATTTTACTTTTTTTGCCATTTTCCCTCTCAATCTTTCTATTCATTAGTCAATTACTATTTTACTAAAAAAATAAAAAGGTACAAGTTTGCACCTTTTAGAGAGCATTATAATAAGCTTGGACGAGTTCGACAAAATCTTCGACGTCATAGTCCGTACCGAAATAATCATTAGCGGTTTCTGTCCAGTAATCAGTTGGATCAACGTGGTCAGTACCATCAAGGTAAAAGCTGACCATTTCATGTGTCCAAATGGTTCCTTCGCCATCTTCTTGACCAAGTGTTACAGGAAGGTCATATTTTTTGAGCATGTAGGCAGTATAATAAGCTGCGTTTGCTAGTTGCTCGGCGAAGCCTTTTTGAGAATCCTCATGTGTTAATTAAAATTGAATGTAATAAGGATTGGCATTGGCACCAGCACCCTGAACTTTGTAATCTTCATCAGCAATGCGAAGAATGGTATCACTATCAATGAAAGAGTGGACAAAGACACCTTCTTCATCATAACTTTGAACCATATAATTCACTTCGCTTTCAATCGTTGAATTGTCAACGCCAGTATCATGAATAATTACCCCAAGAGGTTTTCCGTCATCTATCTTATAAGCGGCTTGTTCAAAACTACTTTCAATGTCATCAGTAATATCAGTGTGCGAATAACCAAGTGTTTCAACGATATAAGCATTAATAGTATTATCCTGACAGCGTCAGAAGTAGAGACCATAGCTGTTTCGGAAACGTCATAAGAATTGGTATTTGATAAATCCAAACTTCCGTCTGAAGCTAAAGTTGTGACTCCTGAAAAAATCAGTTTAGCGAGAATTAGGACAAGTGCGACTGCTGCCGTGACAAGCCCAGCTATTGTTATTATTGAGATTTTTGTTGTCGTTTTCTATGTGAATAATTTCTTGTTGGTATAGTTTTACTATAAGTTTCAACCCTTAAATTAATATTAATTTGAGGGTTGAAATTGTTGATTTTGCTATTAAAAATCACAGGATTTTTCAGAACTTTTTTATAAAAATTGAGGTAGCAAAAAAGGGAGTGGGACAAATAAAATCTCCAGTGGAGATTTTATTCATGAGCCTAGAAATTAAAAAGCAAATCGGTGATTTCGGAGAAATTCGATTTCTCAGCAAGTCTTAATTTCTTGTTGCTGACCTAAAACAGTTCACTGAACTGTTTTACTCCCACCCCCGCATGGCTCAAAAGGTTTGGGGAATCTTTTAAGGTTAGAAATGAAGTCAAGCGCAGCTTGATGTCAAAAGGGTTGTAGAAGCTGATTTGTCAGCACATTAGAACCCACTCGGCAGTGATTGATTGCTCAAACAATTGAGAATTGTTTGAAGTTGGAAATCTAGCTTGCAAAGCAAGCGTCAAAAAGTGCCTAATCAATTGTGCATGAGAAACTCTAAGTTGACTAAAGTTGGTAATCGCTGTTTTAATATTTTTTTGATAGCGACCTTCAACAATCTATCTCCAGATTGTTGAAGTCCAAACTACTGCGTCTTGCAAATGATAACTATAGAAACAAAGAAGCTGGGTACTTTTGAACAGCTCCCTGTCAAGTAGACCGTGAAATAATAAAATGAATAAGCAACCTGATTCCTGAATTCAAAAGGAGTTAGGTTGTTTAATTTTTCTTGATACCG